>NZ_JBNNLZ010000036.1:36718-44725 GCF_050272295.1 Lysinibacillus sp. NPDC048646 | reverse complement strand
GACGTTGACGTGTCATAGTAGCACGCTCCCTTATGTTTATAGTCTAAGTTTACTAACCCTTATTTTATCTGTCCAACTTAGTGTAGCCTATCCAAATAAATCCTTATTGAACGAGAGGGTGCTTTACTTGAAGACCATTGAGCTGCTTAGACAGCTCTTTTTTGTTATTGTACTAACGGTGCAGTTTAGAATGAATAAGAAATGTAATAATATGGATATTGTTGAAAGGAAGATTCGATAAAGGGAGGTGTATTTGTGTGTTTACATTTATTATTATAGCTTACTGTATATTTGTAGCAATCAATCTTATACACAAAAATAGAGAATCAATAAGACAATTAACGGCTAAACAATTAATTCTCGCTTCTTTTGCCTATCTTTCCACGGTGTTTTTGGGGGTTATTTGCATTTATTATGGAGGTAATTGGATTGCTGGACAATTTTCAAGTCGTTTTCTGCAATCAGTTGTTTTCATTTTGATAATTATCATCACAACATCATTATGCCAATGGCCATTAAGAAAAATATTAAATAGAGTTACATCAGGTATTTTTCCTAAGAATTGAAAAGTAATAAATCTTCTATAGCGATGGTATCATAAAAAATTTTAGACAGCTCTTATTTTTTCTTCATCACGAAGTGGTGGAAACCGTTGATACATCAATGTTTATAGAGGAAGTTTAGTTAAATAAGGAACCTATAAGGAGATATCGAAAAGTTACAAGCAGACGGGAGATTACACAGAATTTATTTGAGGGAGGAATTCCATTGAAGGAAAAAATATTGAAGTACATAGAAAGTAATTTCCCTAACTTAACAAGCGATTTGCATCTAAGGTTCGAACTAGGTGACCCATATAAAAATGGAACTGAAGAAAGAATTAATCAAGTTGTTACAAGAGTTACCACATTGTTCGAAGAAGTGTTCAAGCCGGATGATTTTATTTATCTATATATAAAAGATTGGGATGTAACAGAGGATATTATGTTTGGAAATAACACTCCAGAATACCTGTATGATTTATTAAGTAAACAAAATATAGAAGAGGAAACTTTGTTCGATATAGATGAGGATTATGATGAGTTAACGGGTCAAACAATAGAAATAAAAAATGAATACAAAGTGAAATTTGTATACTCACGATTAAAGTCTATTAGCTATAAGGAAGTACTGGGAGGTATAGGAAATTATGAACAAGGAAGAGATCCTTCTATTGGAGAATCTGTATATTTTATTAGCACTGAAAAGGACATAATATTTCACATGTATGACGACCGTGGATGTGATTTTTTTGGCTTAAATAAAGATACTCTTGTGCCCTTATACCATAAGTTTAGAAAGTGGATTTTAGACTATAACCGTATTGAAATAGACGACGCTTTTGAAGAAGGTTTATTTAATTATTATGAAACTACCGAGGAAAAAGAAAAAAGGCTTAGAGAAAACAGACTAAAAGTAAAAGAAACTAAAATTAACTTATCTCAGGACAATACATGTCACATTACTCATGCTCTTGCTATACCAAATGAATGTGCAGAAGAATGTATCAATGAGATAGGTGAAACAGGATTTAATATCGCTATAGATAACAAAAATAGCGAGTGTACTAATATTAAAGCAACAAAAACAGAGGCTTTGGCACTTGTTGATTATCAAACTGAGCTTATGTCTTTATATTCAAAAAAATATAAAGGTGAGTATATAGGATGGTCAGTTAAAGAAGCTTTTTAATTAGAAAATCCTTCTTCAACTAAAGAGGGTAAGAGTTTAAAATCAAGCTGCCGAATTCAAAGGCAGCTTTTCTTATTGAGCTAACGAGACAGAATAGAGGAATAAGAATGATTATATAAAATAACAGCCTTATCAACTTACTTGATAAGGCAAAGGTTCACTCCTTTTTAGATTTTTCACGTTCATTTTTTTGTTTTTGCTTTAACCAATAATCGGGTGGTTGATAACTAATTAAAGAATAATCAAGTTCAGCTCCATTAGTTGCTAACTGAATTAACAAAAACTTCTCCTTATTACTCGGGTGTATATCTGCTGTTTTAATGTTTATAACCTCTACTCCTGTTCGTTTAGGTGTTCCAACAACAACAACTTGATTTCCTTTTGTATAAACATCTGTGATATTTGTTTGAAACACAACTATATACAGGTCAAGGTCTGTTTCATTTATATCAGTAGGAAAAGCAATACCTACTTCCTGTTGAAAATTAAATTCAGCAGAAATCCCGATGGCATAAAAAGGGAATATGCGGTGAAGAGCATAGTGTATTCGAGAAGGAATATAGCTCCATCTCCCACCCCCATATGTGCTATGCCATTGTTCTTCATATATTGGTCTAATGTAGTTTGGTTCGCTTTTTATTACTTTGAAAGGAATTTTTGTTCCTTCTTTTGACACTTCTGAAATGGGGATGACATCGGTAGGGAAATGCACCTCTGTTCCTTTTTCAAATGGGAAAGGTGAGTCAAGAGTAGTGGTAGGTTCAGGTGGTTCGAGGTTATCTAAACGTTGTTCCAATTCCTGAATTCGTGTATGTTCACTTTTATCACTATTCGATTGCGAGAAGGATAACTCCATCGATTTTGTATATATGGACTTACTGTAAACAAATAAGCTTATAATAATCGAAAAACAAATAATATATCCAATCTTTGTTTTTAACATATTCTAATCACCTCACCATATTTTCTGCTTTTACAAGGGAGTTATTCGTAAGATTAGTTATTAAAGTAAGAATGCGGTATACCGTTAATTATGATTTAGAGACATCGTATGCAGATTTTGGTAGTGGGCAGAAGATTATAACCGTAGAAAAGAATTTAGAACCATTTAGAGAGTATTGGTTTATTTCATCAATAACAACGAAATATAATTAATGGGAAGCATTTACTCCAGCCGAGACAGTTTTAAAATAGTTTCGGGTCAAAAGTCAAGTGAATACAAGACTGTTTTTTAATCAAATTCCTCCATATACTAATCTATAGTGTTAGGTATCTAGTTTCATTAAACGAACTTCGACAGGAGGAATTAATTAAAATGCAATCGGCCCCTATTATTATCATTTCAGGACCTCCGGGATCTGGTAAGAGTACTATTGCACGACGTCTTGCGGAACAATCAACACATGAACGTTCAATCCATATGCATACAGATGACTTCTATAAGTACATTCAAAAAGGATATGTCCCTACATGGTTGCCTGAAGCACAGAATCAAAATATTGTAACACTAGAAGCGTTTACGGCAAGTGCTTCCCGATTTGCTTTAGGGGGCTATCAAACAATTGTAGATGGGATTATTGGACCTTGGTTTTTAGACCCTTGGTTTCAAGCCGTTCGCGAGGGATTGGATGTCCATTTTGTTGTATTACGCCCAGATGAAAAAACAACGATATCAGAAGCTAGCTCTTTTTTTAATTGAACTAACGGCGGAGGTTAGTTGAATAAGGAATAAATTTTTTATTATTATAATGAAATTTACATCTAACCTTAATGAACCTAATCAATTCTTCCGCTTGTGATTTAACTCTTATACAATAGATAAATTTGATTCGCTATATAGTCCGAACTGAAGTGTAAGCCTTTTCTAATCCACCACATAATAACACCAATTAACGAAGCAGTTTTAATATCAACTGTTACGTAGTTTTCCGGTAGTATTTGCTCACTATTTTCCCTTCTCTTCATGACAAGTTGTTGGATAAATATAAATAGCTTTTCTTCGAAGTCATCATTGTCAAATAAAATTAATAAGTAATCACGGTGACTATATAATTTATCTAATAACTTCGTTAATTGCTGTTTCTCCGTCAAATCTTTAGCATCAATAAGAGTTATTATTTGAATTGAAATTTCTTCCATTATTTCGTGGGTTAGGTGGTCAATTAATTCCTGAATATCATGGTAATGCAAATAAAAAGTTGTGCGATTTAATTTTGCAGCCTTCGCTACTTTTTGTACGGTCAATGAAGAAGTCTTTTCCCCTGCACTTAATAATTGTAGGACTGCCTTCTTAAACATTTCCTTTGTTCTAATCGACCTTGGATCTTCTTTTTTATCCGCAGACATTTGTTCACTCCTCTGTTCATCATCTCTTATTTCATCGACAGCAAATTTATTATTGTCGACTACTGAACAATTTGAAAAATATTGTTTATGGTCAAGAGATATAGCATTCTGATACAATATACTTTATCGACAAAATGTCGATAATACAAGTTTCAATATAAAGGAGTTTACATGCAAAACGAATTAACAGAAAGAGCAAAGACCATTTTATTGGTCGTATTAATAATAGGATGTTTTTTATCTACATTAAATCAAACATTGTTAAATGTTGCACTTAGTAACTTAATGGATGTATTTCAAGTAGATGCGGCTACCGTCCAATGGTTATCTACTGGATTTATGCTTGTTAATGGGGTACTTGTCCCAATTACTGCATTTTTAATGAAGAGGTTTACGACGAGACAACTGTTTATAAGCTCAATGGGCTTTTTATTAATCGGTTCAATTGTTTGTGGGAGTGCCATGAATTTTGGCTTACTATTAAGTGGACGAATGATTCAAGCTGTCGGAGCCGGCATCATCGTACCTCTTATGATGACGGTAATTTTATATTTATATCCTGCTGAAAAGCGCGGAGCAGTAATGGGCAAAATAGGGTTTGCAATGATATTTGCACCTGCAATTGCTCCTACACTTTCAGGTTTCCTCATTGAATATTTCTCATGGCGTTGGCTATTTATCGGGTTAGTTCCATTTGTAATTGCTGTTATTTTGATAGCAAATAAATATTTAATGAATGTCGCAGAAACAACAAAAGCAAAATTGGATATGTTCAGTATTTTACTTTCAACAATAGGCTTTGGCAGTATTCTGTTTGGATTTAGTAGTGCAGGAAGTAAAGGCTGGGATGATGTAACTGTTTTAACAACGACCATTATTGGTATTATCATTACATCTCTGTTCTGTATCCGACAAATCAAGTCAAAAGATCCATTGTTAAATTTAACTGTTTTCAAGTATAAAATTTTTACATTAACATCAATTATTAATGTTGTTATTACGGTGATTATGTATGCAGACTTAATTTTGCTACCTATTTACTTGCAAAATGGTCGAGGTTTTACAGCTTTAGAAGCAGGATTGCTACTTTTACCTGGAGCAGTCATTAATGCCTTCCTTTCGCCAGTTACAGGGAAAATGTTTGATAAATATGGGGCTAAACCTTTATTTATAATTGGACTAGTATTTATTATTATTTCTATAGGGGGCGTACTAAATCTAACCTCATCTACAACTTTTGTATATCTCATGATTCGTACAATTATTTTACGAATAGGTTTAAGTTTTATTACGATGCCATTAAATACAGCTGGCTTAAATGCACTTCCACGAGAATTAGGTTCACATGGATCTGCTGTTAATAATACAGTTCGCCAACTTGCAGGTGCTATTGGTACAGCCGTTGTGATGACTATTTATTCAATTCAATCAACTGCTCATGCCACAGCACTTGCGACACAGCAAGATGTTCAGGAAAAAATCCGTCAATTATCGTCTATTTTGAGTACCAATGACGCATATTTAGTTATGTTGGTATTTGCGATTGTCGGATTAGTAGTTGCATGCTTTATGCCGAGAGTGCAGAAAATCTAATGATTTTTTTAAAAGCTGTTTTACGAACCTAAATCGTATAACAGCTTTTAGTTTGGGACTGAAGTATAAATGTACTTATGTTATTGCTATTGTAGGTAAAGTTTGATTGAAAATGATTATAAATAGCAAAAATAGCCCCCGTTCAGTTTAGGTAGTGACCCCTTAAAGTTAAAGTTTTTTGTATCGGATCATTATCTGCACGGTCGATTGATAGCCAAGCGATGGGTTCTTGTGAATGTATGAGCCGTTGACTTAAAAGATACATTTATTAGTAATATACCTAGATTTTATGGAAAGTAAAAACGCATTGCAGCTTGCGTAGTCGTGCAACTATCCAAGTGAAGCTAACAAAGAGTTGAATACCAAATTCCCGCAAACGGTGAAAACGCATGATCGTTTTATACAGAAAATGCACATGTATCTTCTACCATTGAAGTTTTCCCCAAAGCATAATTCCTTCCTTCCTGAGCAAATTACAAGTAGGAGGTGAACATCTATGGGCAAAAGAAATAACAAAAACAGCAAAAAAACGATGAATGTTAGAACACATAATCCTTTTGGCACCTATAAAAGCAAAGACCTCGATAGAAGTAATAGCAATAACAATAACCCAAATGACAACCTAAACGAAGAATTCTCTGCAGAATTCGATGCAAAGGCAAAAAACAAAGACAATAAAACGAATCATGATAAAAATCAGCAATCCAATAAAAAGAACTAGCTAAATTTTGGAGGTGGCAGTAATGGCGAAGAAAGGTAAAACAAGCTTCAAAAAGAAAAAGAAGAAAGATACACATAAAAGAAATGATCGTGAAGAATATTCAGCCGAGTTTAATGCAGTGATTCATAATAACGTGCAACAGCCAAGTAACCCAAATAAACGCAGTCAATAAATGTGAATGAAAATAAATGCCCCAAAGTAGAATGTGAATTCTGCTGGAGCATTTATTTTTTGCTGTTTCAGCAGTTCTATGCAAACTAAAAAAAGATTTAATATTGTACAGCTGCAATCACTGTAGAAAATATGCCAATTTCTTCACAGCCTGAAGAGCATAAATGATTGTCCGGAAATGGAGCATTCTAAGGTAAAGGAGTGGAGCTCGATTATGCGAAAGTCATTTATTGCACTTGGAATTTTTCTTACAGCTAATACTGCGCCTCTTCCTATTCCAACGATTGCTCATGCTCAACAAGCAACGCCAAGCTATGCGAAATGGGGAAGGCTCGCTATAACAGAGACACAGTCAAAATATCCCCGTGCGAAAATTATTGACTATTTGCATGAAGGAAGTGAAATTTCTGCGGCTGCAACAATTGAAAAATTTAAGCTGTGGTTAAAAGACGGTAACAAGGAATTCGGCGTTTATGTAAAAATTAAGTATACGACCGCAACGGAAAAAGTGGTCAATATTGAGTTTCAAGAAACGGCTAGATAAAAAAGAGGGTGCCTGTAAGTTTTAGGCACCCTCTTCACTTCATAGCGTTAACCTTGTAATTTTTGCATGAATTCCCGCATGACACCAGGTAAATCAGGCCATGCATGACCGCTTACGAGATTACCATCTGTATGCAAGTTCGCCTCAATATAAGTGGCACCAGCTACTTGTACTTCTGGCTTGCAGGCAATATAGGCTGTTAGTTCTCGCCCTTTCAGCACCTCAGGAATGGTCGCGAAAATTTGAGCTGCGTGACAAACTGCGGCAATCGGTTTATTGGCTTCAAAGAAATGGCTGACGATTGCTGGGACATGCTCATTTAAACGAATGTATTCAGGTGCTCGACCACCCGGAATGATTAACCCATCAAATTGCGAGGGATCAATATCTGCAAAGGCTGAATGGGCCTCTAAGCCATACGCTGGACGTTCGATGTATGTATCGACGCCTTCGACAAAATCATGCAATACCGTTTGTAATTTTTTCGCAGAAGGTGCTGCAATCGTTACGTTATAGCCTGCCTCTAGGCAGCGATAATATGGATAATAAATTTCCAACGCCTCTACAGCGTCACCTGCAATGATCAAAACATTTTTCCCCATTACTCCATCCCCTTTTCTTTGTGAATCTAGTAGCTTTATTCGACACTTTGGAAATGAATTAGCTGATTTTTCCGAAAAGGTTGTTATCGCCGGTAAACCAAGAATAATCGCCGGTAGCATCGTGGAAATCGCCGATAACCCATGAATAATCGCCGTTAGCATCGTGAAAATCGCCGGTAAACCATGAATAATCGCCGCTAGCACCGTGAAAATCGCCGGTAAACCATGAATAATCGCCGGTAGCATCGTGGAAATCGCCGGTAGCCCATGAATAATCGCCGTTAGCATCGTGGAAATCG
>NZ_JBNNLZ010000036.1:0-36621 GCF_050272295.1 Lysinibacillus sp. NPDC048646 | reverse complement strand
TCGCCGGTAAACGATGAATAATCGCCGCTAGCATCGTGGAAATCGCCGGTAAACGATGAATAATCGCCGCTAGCATCGTGGAAATCGCCGGTAAACGATGAATAATCGCCGCTAGCATCGTGGAAATCGCCGGTAAACGGTGAATAATCGCCGTTAGCATCGTGGAAATCGCCAGTAACCCATGGATAATCGCCGGTAACATGGTGAAAATCGCCGTTTGCATCCATCGATGAGTGTCAAAGTCACTTGCTTTACAATGAAAAAAATGAAGCGTATACTATTTATTTAGCTAGGTAAATAATTTAGGCGGTGATACTATATGAATCCAATATTCCATGCTTTATTCCAAAAGAGTCGCTTTTTAACGAATTGTTTAAATGAAGTATTGAAGCAGCACAATCTGTATAGTTCGCAATGGACAATTTTATATTGCCTACAGAAGCACGGAGCCATGACATTAACACAAATTTGGAAATATTTGAATGTCGAAGCACCGAGTGTGACAAGAGCCATTTCGCGACTTGAAGATTTAGGCTGGGTGCAACGGGTCGATGGGGAAGATAAGCGTGAAAAAATCGTGACATTATCAGCGATGGCAGTGGAACACTTACCAGCGATTACGGCAACAATTTTGGCGTTTGAGGCAGAAATGGTTGGTTCACTGACTGTGGAAGAGCAGGAGCAATTTATGAACCTATTGCAAAAAATGAAAGGTTGATAAACATGAAGCAAGAGGAAAGTACACAAATATGGACGAAGCGATTTATTAGTTTATTTTTAACAAATATATCCGTATTTTTTGTTTTTTATGGTTTGGTCACAACATTGCCGCTTTATGCAATCGGCGAGCTTCATCAAACAGATAAGGAAGCAGGACTACTATTATCAGGTTTTTTGTTATCGGCTATTATTGTCCGTCCTTTTTCAGGCAAATTATTAGATGTCTTTGGCAAGAAAAAACTATTAGTACTCTCGATTGCGGGCTATTTTTTCTGTACGGTTTTATATTTATTTATTCATCCATTTGGACTTTTACTTGGCCTACGTTTTATTCAAGGGATTTTCTTTAGTATTATCACAACTGCTGCAGGGTCTTTAGCGGCGGATATTGTACCAGAGAAGCGTAAGGGGGCGGGTCTGGGGTATTTTACCATGTCTACGAACTTAGCAGTTGTGATCGGACCATTTATCGGCTTACTACTCATTCAATATAGTACTTTTAATGTGTTATTTATTGTGATGAGTATTTGCGTTTTAGCGGGTGGCCTATTAGTAGTAACGATTAATACGGATGATTTAGCGAAACCTGCACAGCATGGGAGGTTGACATTTAGTTTTAATGATTTATTTGAACGTAAGGCATTACCGGTAGCTGCAATTGCGAGTTTAGTGGCTTTTTCTTATGCGAGTGTCTTATCGTTTTTATCGGTCTATGCACAGCAAAAGGATTTAATGGCTGTGGCCAGTCTTTTCTATGCGGTTTTTGCGGCAGCAATGCTGATTACACGACCTTATACAGGTAAGCTCTATGATACGAAAGGGCCGCAGTTTGTGATTATTCCGGGCATATTATCGTTTGCTATTGGGCTTGTCATGCTGGCATTTGTATCAGAACCCGCATTATTTTTATTCGCAGCTATTTTTGTTGGTTTCGGCTATGGAGCTGTGACAACAAGCTTACAGGCATTAGCTATACAATCAACGGCACATACACGTAGTGGCTATGCAACTGCAACCTATTTTACGATGTACGACATCGGCATTGCACTAGGTTCTTATATTCTAGGAATGGTGGCAGTGGAAGCAGGCTATGCTACCGTTTATTTAACGAGTGCAGGTTTGCTGGTTGTTGTCTTTATCATTTATCTACTGCGTTTAGCGAAAATAAAAGCAAGTAAAGTAGCCCATATATAAGTTCTGTGGCTATTTAGAATGAGATCGACTATACAATTCTATTGTACAATCAAGCCTTGCCATTGAACGAACCCCACAGAGAATCATCTGTGGGGTTTACTTGGTTAATTGCTATTAGTGGAGGACAGTTTGTGCTTGCAATGAAGCTGAACTAGTGATTGTTCATAGCTCTGATGATTACTTCATTTAAGATTGAAATCCCTTGTTTTATTTTCTCGGGTGAAGAATGCGTGAAATTTAAGCGTAATGAATGATGTTTCGAGTCTGTTACATAGAAGGGAGCTCCCGGTACAAAAGCGATGCCACTCTGAACTGCATCAGCTAATAACTCTGTTGTATTTATAATAGGATCTAGTTGGAGCCACAAAAACATCCCGCCTCTAGGCGTAACAAATTCTAGTCCGTCAATGTTTGCGCTTGATAGTGAATCAATCATTATTTCCATACGTTGTTTATAAATGGCAGTTATTTCATGAATATGTTGATCAATATCGAAATCACATAAAAGATGATAAATAGCTTGTTGGGCTATTGAATTTGTATGTAAATCTGCTGCTTGTTTAAATTGAACCATCGTGTTAATGATTTCAGTTGGACCTTGTATCCAACCTGTTCGTAATGCTGGCGATAAAGTCTTGGAAAAAGTGCTTGTGTAAACGACAGCAGCTTCTTTATCTAGTGAAGCAATTGGTTGAATATGCTCATCAGAATGAAAATTTAAATCACTATAAGGGTCATCTTCCAAAATAATAACATGATTCCTTTTGGCAATTTCCAAAAGGGATTTCCTTCTTTCTAAAGACCATACTTTTCCTGTTGGATTTGAAAATGTTGGTACAACATAAATGAACTTTGGTGAAAAAATACTAATTTTTTTTTCTAAATCACGCGGAAGCATTCCTTAACTATCAGATTGAACAGAAATGATATTGGCTTCATAAGAGCCAAAAACTTGGTTAGCCGCTAGGTAAGTAGGATCTTCGGTTAAAACAACATCTCCGGGGTTTAACATAGTTCGCGAAAATAAATCGATTGCCTGTTGGGATCCAGTAGTGACTAAGATACTATCTACAGACCAATTATTACCTTTCTTTTCCATCCTTTTCGCAATCATTTCTCTAAGGGGGAGATACCCCTCAGTTGCCCCGTATTGTAAGGATTTATGTCCAGTCTCAAACGTGCTTGTAAAAGCCATTTCGATGTCACTAAGTGGAAAAAATTCCTCAGAAGGTAGGCCACCCGCAAATGAAATAATGTTATGTTGATTTACTACTTTAAGGATGTCCCTTACTGCAGAAGATTGAATATTTTCAACTCTCTTGGCGAATTTTATTTTCATAAAAATCACAGCTTTCTGTTTATTCTAAATATTCTGAATTATATTGTAGCATAGTTTCTTTAGATTAAATATATTTAATTTTAAAAACGTATTTGCTTCCTTATATTAGTCGATACTCAAAATTCATCAATTATAGTGATTTGTTACAAAAAGGGACTTTTTCCGTTTTGTGAACCTCAAATAGTGGACACTTAAAAGTGACTCTATTTGAGGTTTTTTATAGTCGTAGGTCATTTATCGCGACATAAAAAAACAATTGGGTTAGATTAACGCCCCAACTGTTTTTTCCGTTCACTATAAACGACCGTATCCTACAAAGTACTGCTTCCAATATGAGCTATTGATGTTTGCAATCGTAACGCCACCGTTACTGGCATTAATCATTTGATTGTTGCCAATATAAATGCCTGCATGTGAAATACCTGGCTTATATGTATTAGCGAAAAATACTAAATCACCAACTTTAGGTGTCGTTACTTTTTTGGCTGTATTGTAAAAACCTGCGGCTGTTTTACGAGGCGTCGCAATACCAGCATTGTTCAAAACGTATGTGATATAGCCTGAGCAATCAAAACCTGTGCTCGGTTTAGTTCCGCCAAATGTATATTTTACACCTAGTTGTTGTTTGGCAATTTGTACGAGATTCGTTGGTGTATTTGGTGCAGCAGCCAGCGTGGAATTGAGCGTTAACTTTTGTCCCACAAAAATATTTGAAGATGATAAGTGATTCCAGCTCATCAATGTTTGATAAGAAACCCCGTGTTGATTGGCAATCTTCCATAAAGAATCACCTGATTTTACTGTATAAGTTGCCGCTGAGGCTGTGTTAAACGTTGAAAAAAGTACGGATGAACCTAATGCTAATGCAGCTAATTTCATGCCCCATTTAGTCTTTTTATTCTTTTTCAAAATATGTATCCTCCTAAAGCTTTAAAGCTAATTACTTGGTATATAAATGATATTAACATTGTAATATTACATTTACATGTCAACTAAATAACATTAGGGATACATTTAATAAGGATTTGGTGCAGGGTGTTGGTATCTTTTCTATTATATGTAAGATAGAATAGCACACCGATATATGCTAAGACATAAATCCAATAAACAGGGGCTACACGCATACTAAAAAAGGGGAGAGGTGGTAGTAGCGACTTCACCTATATTAAAAAAGAGAACAGCTCATATGCCGTTCCCTGTGTTGCTATTTTAAGTTCTTCTGTAAAAAAGCTTTTGTACGATCGTTTTGCGGATTTGTAAAAAATGCTTCAGGATGGTTTGCTTCGATAATGTCGCCACCATCCATAAATACCACCTTGTTCGCAACTTCGCGCGCAAAGCCCATTTCATGGGTTACGACGATCATCGTCATATGCTCCTCGGCTAAATCCTTCATGACTTTTAACACTTCACCTGTCAGCTCTGGATCGAGTGCAGAGGTTGGTTCATCAAATAACAAAATCTGAGGATTCATCATCAGTGCACGCGCAATGGCTACACGTTGTTTTTGTCCACCAGAAAGTTTAGCAGGGTAGGCTTTCGCTTTATCGGCTAGACCAATTTTTTGTAGTAAATCCTGACAGCGTCGTGCAATGGCATCTGGTGATTCTGTTTTCAGTAAAACTGGTGCAATTTCAAGGTTTTGCTGTACGGTTAAATGGGGAAATAAGTTAAAGTGTTGAAACACCATGCCCATTTTTGCAGTAATTTTTTTTATATCCTGCGGTTTTGTATAATTTCCGTCTTGCACTAAATAATCTCCGTCCACACGAATACTTCCACCGTTAATCTCTTCTAAATGAACGAGGCTTCGAAGCATTGTGCTTTTACCTGATCCAGACGGACCAATGACCGCTACGACATCATTTTTCTCAATGTCAAATGTAATTTGTTTTAGTACTTCCAGCTCACCGAATGATTTCTTCAAATTCGATATTTCAATAAGTGCCATACGTGTCACCTCTATTCAAATTTAAAACGTTTTTCAAGCCACTTAAATAATACGGTTAACACAAGCGTCATGACTAAGTAAATAGCGCCAGCAATAAAGTACGGTACAATCGTGAAGTCACGATTGACTGCAGTTTGTGCGAAGTGAAGTAATTCTGGTACAGCAACAGCGTATAGCAGTGCAGTGTCCTTGATTAATGTAACCGATTCATTAGATAAGGCTGGTAACGCGACACGAAACATTTGTGGCAAAATAATACGTGTCGTTGTTTGCCATTTCGACAATCCTAGTACTTGTGCTGCCTCGTACTGACCTTTATCAATCGCAAGTAAGCCACCTCTGAAAATTTCTGCAAAGTATGCGGCGTAATTTAATATAAAGCCAAGACAAGCAGCGGCAAAGCGGTCAATGACTAAATACTCGCCAATCACGGGTATCATCGGTAAACCAAAACATATTAATAAAAGCTGTAGCAAGAGTGGCGTACCACGCATCACATAAATATACGTATGTGCGAGCCAAGATAGTGGTTTTATTCGACTTTTTACAGCTAATGTCAGCAAGAAGCCAAATGGGATCGATACAAGAATCGCAATAATGAACAGCAGTACTGTCATTTTTGCGCCTTCCAGCATCGGCAAAATCATTGATTGCCAGTAGTCCGCCATAAATATTTTCCCTCCAAAAAGATAAGAGTTTCACGAGGAAACTCTTAGCCATAGATATCATTCAATTATTTTAAAACCTTATCTTCACCAAACCATTTTGTAGAGATTTCAGCAGCTGTGCCATCTTCGTTCATTTTATCTAAAGCGGCTTGTAGCTTTTCTAATAATGCTTCATTTCCTGGTTTTACACCAATTCCGTATTGTTCTGGTGCAAGAGATTCTTCTAATAACTTGAATGTATCAGGTTGTTGCGTCATGTAATATTCTGCCACAACGGCATCAATAATGACTGCATCTACACGACCTGTTTTTAAATCTGTTAATGCTAAAACGTTATCTGCAAATTCTGTAATTTTTTTAATTTCTTTGTGAATTGGATTGCTGTTTAATGCGTCAGCAGCAGAAGAAAGGGCTTGAATACCAACCTCTGTACCTGCTAAATCGCTAAGTGCTTTGATGGCTGAATCTTTTTTTGTCAAGACAACTTGCGAGTTTTCTAGATATGGCTTCGTAAATAATACTTTTTCTTTACGATCATCTGTAATTGTATAGCCATTCCATATTAAGTCGATACGACCACTAATTAATTCTGATTCTTTTGTTTTCCAGTCGATTGGTTGGAATTCTGCTTCCATCTCCATATGTTCAGCTGCTGCACGCGCTAAGTCGATATCGAAACCAACAATTTCATTTTTATCATCGCGGAAACCCATTGGAGCGAATTTATCATCGATACCAATGATGATTTTTTCTTTTTTGTTTGAGTCAGTTGAATCATCTGTTGCATTTGATTTTTCATCAGAAGTGCCACATGCGGCTAAAGCGAGCACTGCAGTAAGCATGATAAGTAATGTGAAAATACGCTTCATTGTCAAAATTCCCCTCACATAATTGATGTATGACTAGCAAATAATAGTTTCTGTGCTTTCTCTTACTAAATTACTAATGTGTCAAAGGATATCATCGTAGCATAAAGTTGTCAATATCCCTCGTGAATAATTCGAAATTTAACTATATTTTTTTGAACGATTCTCGACCATTGAACGTGGGGAAGCATCACCGTTCGCGATGAAAAAGTACCATCAAATCGCAGCTGTTACCGCTAGAACATCCATCATTTAAGTGCAACTTAATTTTTAACAGATTTCTTAGATATGATAAGCGGAGATGAAAAAAGCGCTGATCATTTTCTCAGCGCTTTAACTTTTATCATGCTGAATGGCAGCACGTGCGAGCGCATCAGCAGCTTTATTTTGTGAATCTGGTACCCATTTGATGAAAAATAAATCGAAGCGCCCAGCAAGCGTTAATGCCTGCTCAAGGTAAGGTTTAAATTCTTCATTTTTAACATATTCTTTTTCCATAGAGGCAACGACAATTTTTGAATCAGAGCGCACGGAGACAAGGGTAGTACCAAGCTTTTGTGCTTCTTCTAGGCCACGAACTAAGGCCGTAAATTCAGCAATATGATTATTCGTGTGACCAATATATTCACTTATTTGTATATGATGGCCTTCACCTTTAATGAAAAGACCAATGCCACTTGGACCAGGATTACCTGCACTTGCGGCATCTATATAGACTTCCAACATAAAATCCCTACTTTTCGATTAGATTCAATGATGATTGTAAAGCAATGGAGCTGTTGCACAACCTACAATACCATCATAACAATTTCTGTTAAATAAGGTTAAACAAAATAGTTGCTTGTATAAAATGTACACTTCATAATAGTAAGAAGCGAAATTTGGACGTGAAAGGGGTGAACGTTCTTGATGGATAAAGTGACAGTTATGAAAGATATTGATGAACTGCATGATATATATTGCGCTGATTGCTTCGTCATTAAGCAACTGCGCAAAGAACGTGGTAAAACGGGCGCTCATCGCTTCTGTATTGAAGCTTGCACAGTAGGGGAGCGACTGCAATTTTTAGGGGAAGAGTTACTGAAAGTATATAGTAAATAGGGCTATCCTCTGTTAGTAACTACAAAAAAATAAGATTTATTTATAAAAACAAACATATTTGACGTCTTCCATGCATAAATAACAATATGTTCGGAAATAATAATATTGGTTGGTTACCATAGAAAAAGTTACTTTGTTATCTGCATGCAGATAGCAACAGTAGCTTTTTTTATTGTGTGCATAGTTGTCGACCAGTTGAAAACGCGACATTCTCAAAGGTGTTTCAATGCTTGGTATTCTCAAGAAATACATAATAAAGCCGCACGCTCAAGGTCGAAACCTGAACGTGCGGCGCATAAATACATATCGTTTATCCCGCAGTAACGGTCAGTAATTTATCTGTTCCGAAAGCGAAGCGTCAGGTGCAAGACGCCCACCCCAAGTGGAAAGAAGAGAACGAGTCAACTAGGTGTTCGATCAACTGACCGTAAAAGCCCGATTGGTTCGGGGCAGCAGGATGTTGGTCACACAAGCTTTTTCACAGGATGTGAAGGTTTTAGCTTGTGTTCCTCTATTTAGTGTGGGGATGAAGAAAACCCTCACTGATTGAAGTTTCACTTTATCCCGCATTAACGGTCAGTAAGCCGATCAACTGACCGTTAATGCGGGATTGGTTCAACTAACAAACCGTGGGGGCAGATACACCCCCACGGTTTGGTTTCACTTTATTTCGTGGCAACGTAATTACTTAAGTCTTGATAGTATTTTGTCAGAGATGTTGCTGAAATATCAAACGTAGCAGCAATTTCTTTGACAGTCATTGATAACGACTCGAATAGCTCTTTTTCTTGACCATAGCGAATCGCGCCAGCAGCGATCGCCGCCTCTTTACGTGCAGAAGGTTGTCCTTCGATTAAATAATCTTCTAATAGCTCTAACATCGGTTCAGTCTCGCGTTCATTTTCCTCAAGGAACTCTTTTACTTGTGCAATTACACCGTTTTCAAAGCTCGTAAACTCTTCGCCTTTGTAACCGTTTGACACCAGTAGCTCCCAGAATGATAAATGATCCTCTTTTAAGAAAGCCTCCACTTTTTTCCCAGAAGCCTCAAAGTTTTTCTTTAATTGTGCAAATACCTTTTCATGGTCTAGAGGGAAGAAAATAAGTGTTGAAACAGCTAAGTAATGTGCTTCTTTTTTCGTGCCATCTGGTAGGATGAATGCAAATACATGCATACCCTCAGGAATTGGCTTGTCGTTTTCACGACGGATAAAGATTTCTTGACCTGACAGCACATGTGTAGCCTTGAAATAATTTTCCTCTACAACAGACACGGTTCCAATAAATAATGTAGGTTGCGACCAGCCTTCTAATACTTTTAAAGTAGAAGGTCGAACCGTCTTTTTCTTCGTTTTCTTTAAATAACCTTTCCAAATAGATGGCTCTTGATGGAAGAAGAAGTCGTCCAACGCGATCGCTTCGATAAGCTCACGCTGTAGCACGCTCTCTAATTTAGGCTGCCATATGCCCACGTGCTCGATATAGGCACGGACATCTTTGCGTTCTGGGTACTCTAAATAGAATGTTTGTAGTACACGCTCTAATTCTTCAATTGCCACAGTTTCTACTGTTACTTGCTGTTTGCCTTCACAGCATTTTTTATATTTTTTGCCGCTACCGCATGGGCATGGATCATTACGTTTTACCATAATTAGAAACACTTCCTTTGAAAATTGTTAGTCGATTTTTGCTAAATAAATTGCGTACACTTAATAATAACGGTACTTTTGTACGAAGGAAAATGATTATCTATTTTGAAATATCAAAAAAATGTAGAGGGACGTCCTGATTCTAGTATATGTACGTATATTCTCGCTTAGAACTAAAAAAGAAAACCATTTTAGACGAAGTTGAAGAGGTATGATTAATAAAGTGACGGATAGAACTTAAAAAGTGACGGATAGAATAGGGAAAGTGGTGGATAGAATAGGGAAAGTGACGGATAGAATACAGAAAGTGACGGATAGAACAGGTAAAGTGACGGATAGAAATAAAAAAAGCAGCCTACAACAGTAGACTGCATTGAAGTTTGTTTCACTTCATCCTTCAATTTCCTTTGTTAGTCGTTCAAGCTCATCGATTAGATGACCGATATAAGCAATCGTATCTCGAAGTGGTTGATCTGTTGTCACATCGACACCTGCCATTTGCGCAAGCTCTATAGGTGATTTTGTGCCACCAGCTTGTAGCACCGTTAACCATTCATCGACAGCGGAGCTACCTTCTTTTAAAATGCGTTGCGATACTTGTGTTGAAATTGTTAAACCTGCACTGTATGTGTATGGATATAAGCCCATGTAATAGTGAGGCTGACGCATCCAAGTGAGCTCTGCACCTTCAGTAATGTCCACCGTGTCGCCCCAGAAATCTTCAAGGACCGTGCGTTTTAATTGATTTAAGATAGTCGCATTGACAGAATCACCTGCGTCCACTAATTCATAGACTTTGCGCTGATAAGCAGCTTCTAGTAAATGAGTCACGAAGTTATGATAATACGTTTTCGATACGATATTCGAAATCACCCAACGTTGGAAACGAAGGTCATCGTTATGCGTTAATAAATAATTTGCCAATAGCATCTCATTCATCGTTGATGGCGCCTCGATAAAGTACAGGGAAGGGCGACTATTGAAATACGATTGATGTCCATGGGCATTCACAAAATGTCCTGCATGGCCTAGCTCATGCGTAAGTGTAAACACCTCATTCATGCGCTCATTCCATGACATAAGAATGTATGGATGGCTGCCATATGGACTTGAGCAGAATGCGCCTGTTGATTTCCCTTTGTTTGGTGCAAAGTCAATCCAACGCTCGTTAAAAGCGCGTTCAAGCATATTTTGATAGTCCTCACCCATGACAGCTAGAGATTTTTCCACATAATCCTTCGCTTCAGCCATTGTTAACTTTGGATCGTAGCTAGAATCAAGCGCAATTTTTAAGTCAGCAAAGGTCATTTTTTCTAAATCATTTGCTTGTTGAATAAGCTTCGCGTAACGACGCATATGTGGTGCAAGCTCTTGCGTAATCAGGTCAATTTGACGATGATAGAGCGATTGATCTACCTCTTGGTCGAATAATAAATAGTCAATCACAGAGTCAAAACCACGTAAATCGGTGATCGTTTTTTCTTGTTGTATATGCGTGTTATAAACCTGTGCTGTTGTGTGCTGATAAGCCCGTAGCTTACTAGAAAATGCAGCAAATGCCGCACGACGCACTGTTGTATCTACTTCAAGCTCATAGTCATTTTCGAATAAGACGAAGCTGAGAGGGTGTTTTGCGCCATTTGCCTCGAATTCACCGAAATTCATATCGACAAGCTTTGTTGTGTTATAGATTTCGTAGGGTGCTTCAAAAGTGGAACTTAGTGCCGCAAGTGCTTTTTCTACTTCGGGCTGCAATTGATGTGGCTTCTGTTTTAATAATTCTTTTAAATAATGCTTATAAAGAGGGCTCAACGCAGCAGCTTCTTCGAGTAGTGCTTCATCCAATGATAATAGTTCGCTACGCACAAAAGAGAGTGCACTACTAACTTTACCGACAGCCGTACTGAATTTCGCGGCACGTATTTGTGCTACATCATCCGTACGATCAGCCTGGATGTTTAAACTCGCATAAGTGCCTATTGGAACAAATTTTTTTTCCAATGCTTCAAAAGCTGTTAGTACGTCAATCGCTTTTTGCGGATCTGTAATGGTGCCCTGATACGTACGCTCAAAGTTTATAGCTTCCTCAACCAATTGAGCCAGAGTAGGTTCGAAATCTGCATCATTGTCAAGCAAATCCTGTAAATTCCAAGTTTCTTCTAGTGGAACATCTTTGCGTAATGGTAAAACTTCCATGTATGAACACCCCTTTAGTGTAAGTAATTTCATTATAACGAAACTATTTCGGAAAGTGAAATAATTAGAGAGAATATTTTTACTATTTCCAAGTGTAGCTTTGAAATAAAGATGGATCAAAATGGAGTTTCTCTTTTTAACGAAGTATGAGATTTTTTTAAAAAAGTTTGATTATTTTTATACTCCTTATTCTACGAAAGACTCCGTTTGTTAAAGAAAACTTTTTAAATTATAACTATCAAAGTTACTGAAACCCATTAATATTTTCAATAAACCATTGTAGCTTATTGAAGAAACCTGCCCCGTTCGTTTAAGTACATTTCTTCACAATCTTCATAGTGATATTAACATAACTATCCAATGAAGAATCATCACATCTCTCTTAGAGGTGAGATGATTTTAATCAAACTTTTTTATAAAGCTACACCAAATTGATTGTCATGTGAATCAATTTCATCATTCACTTTCATATCAATAAAGATTGAGCTAATAGCGGACAACTTGCGCACACTAGTTGATTGGAGCGCAGGCGGCGAGGAGACTGAAGCCAGACCCGCGAAAAGCGTCCGCCGTAGTGGAAAGCAACGGGTTCATATAGATACTTCTATTTTAAAAGAAAAACTATTGATGAAATTAATTCGGGTGAAAAAAAGATTTGTACATTAATAGTGTAATCACGCCCATTTTATCCCGCATTAACGGTCAGTAATTTATTTGTTCCGAAAGCGAAGCGTCAGGTACAAGACGCCCACCTCAAGTGGAAAGGTGAAAACGAGTCAACTAGGTGTTCGATCAACTGACCGTAAAAGCCCGATTGGTTCAACTAACAATCAGTAGGGGTGAAGAAAACCCCTACTGATTGAAGTTTCACTTTATCCCGCATTAACGGTCAGTAATTTATTTGTTCCGAAAGCGAAGCGTCAGGTACAAGACGCCCACCTCAATCAGTAGGGGGGAAGAAAACCTCCACTGATTGAAGTTTCACTTTATACGTGACGCTTTTTACGATCTTTGTAAAACAACGAGATAGTTCGCAAATGTACAGTACATTCCATGTTTTAAATATTGTCAGTAGGGGAAAAATGGATGTATAGCCAATACACAATGCAACGCATACTAAAGGCTAGAACAATGATAATTGGAGGAGAAAACATGACACAAAACTTAAATAAGCAATTGAATAGGCTCGTAGCCACGTACTCGGTACTTTATACAAAATTGCATAACTACCATTGGTATGTAACGGGCAACGCCTTCTTCACACTGCATGCAAAATTTGAAGAGTTATATAATGAAACGACATTAAATTTAGATGAAATTGCAGAGCGTATTCTTTCCAAAGACGGTAAGCCCGTTGCCACATTAAAAGAACACTTGGAGCTATCTTGTATAGAAGAAGCTACAGGGAAGGAAACGACTGATGAAATGGTGGAAACAACGATCTCAGATTTCCAAAAGCTAATGAAAGCATTAAATTCAACAATGGCGCTTGCAGCGGAGGAAGGGGACGATCGTACAGAGGATTTACTCAATGCGATGTACCAATCACTTGAAAAACATACTTGGATGTTAAAAGCATTTCTCAGCCATTAAAGCCTGAACGACTGTGACAAACTAGAATAGAATATGACAAATATTACAATATGATGAAAAAATGAAAACAGGCGTTTCTTATCCCACGAGCAGGGTAAAAACATAGTAAGCCATACAACATAGGAGGAATTGAACATGATGAATGAACAAAACCCACAAATTGAGGTGGCACATACAAAAGAGGAAATGCTGCACATTTTAGAGAGTATGCGATTGGCTGGATATCATACAGAGGATATTCATATTATTGCAAAGGATCAAAGCCAATTAGAGGATGTTAAATCGGATGCAGATGTTCGAACGCATGAGGCAGGGAATTGGATAGACCAGGTTAAATCATGGTTTACTGGAGAGTCTGCTGTGACAGAGGGGTTAAAACGATTTGATTTATCTGATGGACAAACTGCGTATTATGCGCAACTTGTCGAACAAGGTGCCATTGTATTATTTGCTGAACGGGACGATATAAGTGAGCCACTGACAACAGCAACCTATGATGAAGAAAATCGTTATCGTCATGACCCGCTAGATCCACATGTAACATCGCCATTCAATGATACAGTTGACAATGTGGAGACACCCGAGCAACGTTTAAAGGCTGAAGAACGCATAAATGAAGCTGAACAAATAAGAAGATATCTATAAACTTTAATCGGTGGGGGATTTATCTCCCACCGATTGTTGTTTGGCCTTGAAAGATCTCTGCCCCCCATTAGTAATGAGAATCTAACAATGGGGGCAGTTTACGATAAGTGGACGATTGTTTTAAAACGGGGACCAACAAGTGAGCAATTAAATATGATTGTTCACTTTAATTTGAGTTCTCAATATCGTCTATGGTTGAGCAAATATGGATAAATCAACGTTTTGTAATAAGCCACTATCTTAAATTTAATGAGCAGGATAAGCGTTAACATGGACCTCGATTGCTTATTTTATAATTTTTATAGCGCCTCCATCTTTCACAAAAACTTTTATATTGATTTGATGGATAGAAGTATTCGTTATGTCTTTTATTTCTTCTTTAGTCCATGTAGTGGATTTGAAACGATAAGCTTTTTCGGAAAGATTGAAAATATCAGCATTAATTTCTAATCCTTTCTGAAATGACCCTTGGATTTGAGCTAATATGATGGCCTTCATCTCTTGTTCAATTTCTTTTCGAGCAAGATTGTTTGGATTTTCTGTAATGGATGCGTTTACTTGTAAATTGATATCATATTTCGGCATTTTTCCATCTACTATTTTTGTTTGATGATTTATATGATCGATAGACATCGATACAGACTTTTCTTTAATAGACAGCTTCATGTTACTAAATTCTTTATTAAACCAATCTAGCCCTGAAAGTTCTTCCTCATGTATCCATCCTTGTAATTTTTGATTGGCAAGGAAGTATGCCCCATTAATTGATAATATTTTTTTTGCGTTGCTATCTTCATCCCAATAATTATCTGTTACATCTATGGAGGGAATCATTAATGAACCAATGGGCTCATAAAATCTTTTGATGATATTTTGTACGGTGATGGTTGGAAAAAATGTATTAAAAAATAATTGTTCCTTTGGATCATAAGTAAATGTTAAATTGGGCGGTTTATAAAATAATCCTCGTACGTTCATGATTTCCTTAATATTACTTTCATACGCATAAATTAGAGTATTGTAACGCAAATAATAGTTTCTACTAAAATAATCTAAAAAACCATCCAGTTGTCCATCTAAAATATTCTTGGAAATAAATATAGCTTGTACATGCCCATAATAAAGGGGGTTAACGGCATGTTTTTCAATATCATTGATAGCCTCTTGGATGGTTTCGCCTTTTCCGTGTCCAATAACAATAGGCGCGGGCTCTTTTGCGATGTCTGGTTCAGAGCCGGTGATATTATTAAAACCAACAGCTTGAAAATATAAATGATAGTTATTATCAGAATAATCAATACCTAAAGCTGTAACATAAATTTCACTTTGAATTTCTTTTATTCCTGAGCAGCCAACTAATAGCCATGATATATGAAATAAAATGATAAATTTTAGTATCAATTTATAAGTAGCCATTAAATTCACTCCTTATCTCGATGCGCATCGTACATATGGTCTTTCGATTTAAATTTGAATGGCATTTTTAAAAAGCCTTTCATGAAATCTGGAAAGTTCACTTTGGATAGTGTGGAAAGGTACGGGTGTCCAAAACTTTCCAATGAACAAATATACGTGAGTAGAAATAATACACATAAAAAAAAGCCATACATACCAAAAAAAGAAGCTACTATTAACGTGAAAATTCTCAATAAAAAAACATTTCCCAATATATTTTGATTGATTAATGTATAACTGGAAATGACAGTAAGGGCACCCACTACTAATGTTGATGGTGAGGTAAAACCAGCTCTAATTGCAGCATCTCCAACAATTAATCCCCCCAAAACAGCGACAGTTTGCCCAACAGTTTTAGGTAAACGTACACCAGCTTCTCTAAAAAGGTCAAAAAAGAGCAGCATGATAAGAATTTCGATGGAAGAGGACACGGGTAAACCAATTTTTGAAGTTGATATTGATGCTAATAATGGGAAGGGTAATTGGTTAAGTTGATGAACAGTCAAGGCAATCCAAAAGCCAGGTAAAAAGATACTTGTCACTAAAGAAAGCATCCTTAAAATTCGGGCAAAACTCCCATATAAAAAACTTCCTTGATCATCTTCTGGAGCTTTTAAAAGGAGTAACAAATTTACAGGCCCAATGAGACAACTTGGGTTTCCATCCACCAGTACGGCGAAACGACCTTGATTGAGTGTGTTTACGACAAAATCGGGTCTACCTGTATAATCTAGTAGCGGGAAAAGTGTATACGTTTTATCATAAAGCAATTCTTCGATATGATAACTGCCGGTAATCACATCTACATCGATAGCCTCTAACTTTTGTTGGACGTTTTCAAAAACATCCGGTTTTATAAGATTATCAATATAAAGGAGTAAAACCTTTGTTTTGCTATCTCGCCCAATCGAATAGCACTTACTAGATAAATGATTACTTTTTAATCGCATCCGTATCAACGAAAGGTTCGTATCGATATTTTCTACAAATCCATCACGAGGTCCCCTTAGTGAAACTTCCATATTTGATTCATCAACGGCTCGTTCAGGAAGTTTAGCCAACTTGATGGCGTATAAATGATCTGATTGACTGTGATAGATATAGATGAAACCAGAAAAAATAGCACGGTTTATTTCATCGAGTTTTTGAAAATAATGAGGTATCTCTTCAACCTCTAAATATCGATTAATTATATTTACATCATCCATATGTCCTTGTTCAGCAAGTCTTCGAACATTCGGTAATAACGTACTAAAATACAATTCACTATCAATTAAACCTGGGCAGTAATAAAAAATTATTTCTTGACCTTCCTCATGGAAATCATAATATTTATGGCTGATTCTTATATCTGTTTGGGTACTTAATGCTTGATATAAAATAGCCCTATTACTATGTTTGTTCAAATTTTTGCCCCCTTTTCATGCGCAATAATAGATAGGTAACAATCATAAAAATGAATAAAAACAAGAATATTGAGGGAAGGTAGACCCTATTTATAAAGAAAATAAAACTAGAAACAGACCAAGGAATTAACAATCCTACTGTTAAACCTAGATATAAAATAAAGAGTGTACGATTTCGTCTTTTTTTTATAAATGAAGCTAATATAGCCATAAACAAACTTATGCGAATAAATGATATTGATAATATGTGAAATACGGATAATGAATCCAGCCTCGTAAGATATTTACCGAACGATAACACTTTCCACTGCTCGTTAACTGGAAAAGTCATTTTTTTAGCGATAAAAATCCCAAATTCAGAGATCGTCGATGTAATGGTGATAAAGGCTAATAGTAGCAAGAAAGTCGATATAACGATAATCCCTTTAAGTTTTAATTTTTCCGTTGAATGCCCAATTAATACAAATAACATAAAACCAATTTCTAAAATGCCAATACACATGTATGCTACGCCGAGTAGGGTTGAGGAAATATTACCGGTATTTATGGGAAATAGGAGCTGGTATTCATGGTTAACTGAATTTCCGATATTAAGAAGTGCAAATAATAAGATGTAGATAATACCAACAACTAGTGATTGGATGGCAATCGTCTTTATGCCTTTTAGAGAACCATAGAAGCATAAGAGAATGAACAATCCAACATTTATGAGATAGGAGTATTCAAATGCAAAATTTTCATCAATCCAAATCATTGTAAATTTAAGTGTTATGAAAGTGGATAAGAGTATATAGACCCCATATAAAGCAATGACGATTACATAAAGAGGTTTATTGTAATGAACCGATATAAAATGAGGTAAAGAACTTTGATTTAAGGAAGATGAAATTCTTGAAATAACTAGGGCAATCACAAAAAAAGGAAGTAAACTGACTAAAGCACTAATCCAAGATTCACGTTCAACTTCTGAAAATAGTGTGGGAATTAATATAAATTGTGCCAAGAAACTAACAGATAAAAATAATAGGCAGTATATATGTATGGGCTGAATACTTTTGTTAATCATCAATAAAAGCCTCCTCATTTCTAAGTCCCGCTATAACGGTCAGTAAGATGGGTGAGCAACTGACCGTAAAAGCCCGATTGGTTTGGGGCAACAGATGTTTTATGTGCGAAAGCGAAGCGGCAGCGACAGATGTTTTATGTGCGAAAGCGAAGCGGCAGCAACAGATGTTTTTTGTGCGAAAGCGAAGCGGCAGCAACAGATGTTTTATGTGCGAAAGCGAAGCGGCAGCAACAGGATGTTGGTCACACAAGCTTTTTCACAGGATGTGAAGGTTTTAGCTTGTGTTCCTCTATTTATTGTGGGGATGAAGAAAACCCTCACTGATCGAGATTTACTTTATAGTATTGCCTTGTCTGAAATTTTCAATCAACGGGCTAAGATAAATGAAAAACCAGCGTGATGGCTGTGTCATCACGCTGGTTTTTCGTTTCGATATGAGTGTGTTTTGCGGTATCGCCATTTGAATAGTGAGTATCGCCGGTTTTAACCCCAGATTTCGCCGCTTGTACATGAAAGTTCGCCGCAAACGGCACATTAATGCATAACTTTTTCCTGGGCCTGCTTTTTAAGAAAGCGGGAAAGATGCATATGTTCAAATTGTGCGACAAAATTCCCGATTAAGATAAAGCTACCACCAATTAGTATTTTTACTGTCAGGCCCTCACCTAAGAACATCATCGCAAACATGGCAGCAAAGATTGGTTCTAAGGAAAAAATGAGTCCTGTATGTGTAGCAGAAGTGTACTGTTGTGCAACAGTTTGTCCTACGAAACAGAAGGCACTACAGATGATACCGAGCCCGATAATGGCAAGCCATGAAGCAGCTGTATTTGGCAGTGTTGGCGCTTCGAATAGTAGTGTTAAAACAAGTCCATAAAGACCTGCAAAACCAAGCTGATAGATGCCGTAAGAAATCGATTCTACGCTACGTGTAAACTTGCTGTTTAACAGTAAATAAATCGAATAACCGAGTGCTGCAATCGCCACTAAAATATCACCTTTTTGGAATGTGAAAGTCCCTTGCGCAGTTAAAATTGTGATCCCAATCATCGTACAAATAATCGCAAAACTAACAGCTCTAGACGGCAGTTTTTTGTCGATAAAGCTACTGATAATAGGCACTAGGACAACTGTTAAGCTCAAAATAAAACCAGCGTTTGATACGGAAGTTGTTTGTAATCCAAATAAACTTAGTGCGAACACAAGGAGTAAGAAAAAGCCTTGGATAGCTGCGTATTTTAATGTTTTGATATCGACCTTTATCATGCGTTTATAAAAGATAACACCTGCCGCAAAAAATGCGATGATACAGCGTAATGCCACCACATTATACACTGCCAAAGTTTCAAGTCCCATAACCATAAACGTATAAGACAATCCCCAAAACATTGTCACAATTATCATCAATAAATTTGCTTTTCCTTGAATACTCATTATGCGCACCTACAATCTGTGTACTAAAACAGTTTTATACTAAAATTTACTATATATCTTGTATTGTGATTAGTAAAACGAATGTTTATAATGATTAATATTAAAAAAATTCATGTATGTCGAGGGCAAAGTAAATGAGTTTAGTGAAATATGAAATTTTAAATAAGGTGGCGGAGCTAGAAAGCTTTACAAAGGCAGCCGATGCATTGGGCTTAACCCAATCGGCCGTAAGCCATGCTGTATCGAGCTTAGAGAAGGAATTTGGCTTTGCGTTGATTCACCGAAGCCGAGCAGGTGTGACCTTAACGAGTGAAGGGCACACGATGCTTCGGGCCATGCGTCATGTACTAGACGCTGAAGAATTATTACAACAGGAGGCAGCACATATCCATGGGGTAACGCGGGGGAAAGTGCGAATCGGTGTTATTTCAAGTATTTCTTCCAATTGGATGCCAGAAATCGTACGTATTATGGACAATCAATTTCCTGGTATTCAAGTAGAGCTGCGCGAAGGTGATTATTATGAAATTGAACAATGGCTACAAAGTGGAGAGGTAGATGCTGGATTTTTAAATGGACAAAAATCTGAGCAATATCAGTTTATCGAGCTACAACAGGACCCGCTTTTATGTATTGTCTCCGAGAAAAGTTCACTGTATGAAAGAACAGAGATTGATATTGTTGAACTGGAGGATATGCCATTTATCATGACATCTTATCGTGGGACGAATGACGTCAAGGTAATTTTGGAGCAGTATCATGTGAAGCCAAATATTCGCTTTGAATTATCGGAAGAGGTGGGCATTTATTCAATGATTTCGCATCATTTAGGCATTAGTATTTTACCGCAATTAGTCATTAATCGTTTACCTTCTACATTAAAAGCCATTCCGTTAAAGCAAGGGGGATATCGCACCATTGGACTTGCTATGAAGCATCATGCTTCACCAGTGACTAAGAAATTTGCGGAAATTTTAAGTACTTGGTTAATCGAACAAAATAAGAAATAGGTTATTTTGTCGTTTTACGTTAAAATAGGACATGAATATTTATCTTCATTCAATAGCAGTCTAAACGACTATTGCATGATAAAGCCTCTGGTTTGAATGGCGTCAAGTTAGGATGTTCGTTTAACTTCGTCGCATCCAGGCTAACCTAAGCACAATTCAAATCCGGACGCAAATGACGCTGAGGCGTAATTGATAAGAAAAAGGTGAGTGTATGGGGACATTACAAGGGAAAACCGTACTCATTACAAGTGGGGGAACACTTGAGAAATGGGATCGAGTACGAGGGCATACGAATTTGTCGAAGGGCAGTATGGGGTGCTATTTAGCTGAAGCAGCACTTGCCGCTGGAGCCGATGTATTGTATATGCATGGCTATTTCGCGCAACTTCCCGCATCGCAAGATAAAATGCGTACGGTACAATTTGAGGGTATTGAAGATTTAGGAAATAAGGTTCGTCACGCTGTCCAAGAGGAAAAAGTGGATATTGTGATCATGGCAGCGGCTGGCTCTGATTGGGTGATTGACAAGGTGTATGACCAATCAGGAAATATGATGGAGGAAGCGGGGAAAATGCCTTCAGACGAGCCACCGATTATCCACTTTAAAAAAGCACCAAAAGTCCTTGGACAAATAAAGGGCTGGCAACCTAATGTGACCCTTGTTGGCTTTAAACTAGAAGCAACAAGTGATGTAGATTTCTTACTGACACGTGCACGCTTACGTATGGACACAGCAAAAGCACAGTTTATGGTAGCGAATAGCTCACAGTCCTTATACGGTGGAGACGAACCACACTGGATTGTACCAGCTGAAGGACAACCCATTAAGGTGATGGGCAAAGAACAAACAGCCAAAGCATTAATGGAATGCTTACAAAAAAATTAAAGCTCTCTTATGCGAGTACAATCTCTATCAGCGGTGAATGAGTCCTTATCAGCGGAAAAGTGATTTCTATCAGCGATAAATAAAATCTCTAGTGCGTAAAAGGACAATCCAACAAATTATGCTAGCTAAAAAACTGTGCAGATGGAAAGTGCGTCAACACAGTTTTTTTAGCCCCTGCTGGTCTCCTAAAGCTGGTATTGCTAAGATTGTGACATTGCTCTTTGCGTCACTGTAAATTTCATAAATCATACGATACGCCTTTCGTACCCGTTTGTTAACTATCTTAATATCGAAATATTCTTTCTTATATTATACAGAGAAAAAATACCTGGTATGAAAATCCATTTTCATACCACCCTCCTACATACTACATATCTTAATTAGCTTATAAACAACTTTATTATTGGGAACACTTGATTTATAAACTGATTTAGCATAGTATTTACTTACCGGTAGGTAAATGTGGAGGTATTGTATGCGAAATAAGGAAGAAACATTTAATAAAATTTTAGAAACGGCATACATTTTGTTTGCTGACAAAGGATTTGATAAAACGAGCCTGTCGATGATTGCGACTGAGGTTGGAATATCCAAACCTGCTATCTACTATTATTTTACATCCAAAGATGAATTAATCGCGTATTTATTTGAGGAGATCTGTAAGGACATTGAGCGAGGGAACATTTTTGACTACAGTGATATTTCCAGAACCAATTTTCAACACAAGTTATTGGAAATTGGTTACCAATCAATTGACGAGCAAGAGACAGATGTGCATTTCAATAAAATTTTTAATCAATACATGTTGTTAGCTTCCCGGGATGAAAAATATATGACGAGGCTTCAGGATATTCAAGCAGGTTATTTAAAGAGCTATCATGATTTATTTAATTATGCTGTAGAAATTGGAGCAATTAGCGATACGAATATTGAAACAAAAGCCCATATGCTCGCTATGGTCATAGACAATATAGGGAATTTCATGCTTACTGGCTGTAGATTAGATTACAAAGGCATATGGAAAGAAGCTGTGGAAAGTGTATGGAGAGAGCAATCGCGATGACGAAGGGACATGTTAGCAAACATTGATGGACTTGATTTTGCTCGTGCCATCGCCATGTTTGGTATGTTGATCGTAAACTTTGGTGTTATTACCGGCGCAGAGGGCAATGGTCCCACATGGATGATAGGGTTCCAAAGCCTTTTCCAAGGGCACGCTTCGGTACAGGTATCGCTATGATGACAGCCAAGGCAAGAGCCAGTGAATCCCATTTACTTCTACAACAAAGTAAGAAAACATTATGGAAAAGAGCTCTTTTTCTGTTTGGTAGAGGCCCCATTGAGCTAATGATGAGAAAAGTATCGAAGTAGAAAAGGTGCCTGCGTTTAGATAAGAGCAGGAAGAACCTTCCATTCCCCATTAACTTCATGTTTAAAAAGGGGTGAGATAATGGGTTTTTGGTATTTCCTCATACTATTATTCGGATTGTTTTTAGTTATCAAGGGGCTATTTATGCACAAGCAATCATTGTTCGTTAAAAAAATGGGTTTCTTATTGGTAGGGCTGTTTTGTATGTCATTGGCATTCTTTATGTTTTTACCAGGAAGTGCAGAAATAATTGCGGAATTATTGAATTTGAAATAAAGAGAGGGCGATTTTCATTAATTGTGCCACTCCAATACTAAATAAAAGGACACCCTAAATTAGTCATTTAGGATGTCTTTTTTCAACGAACTTCCTCGTTTTATTGGGGCTTGTTCCACATAATAATCTCTACACCATTAATATCGACTTCTCCAAGACTTAATGTGGAATGAATGGGAATAGTCCAAATGGATTCCCTTTCTCCTTTTCCATCGTATAATACTCAATTGTTGCTGAAGGGATTTCTTTCATTTCAATATAATTTTCAATATCAATGATATTGATTTCAACTTCGTTTATATCTTCAGCAGGACCTTTGTAGTTTTCTTTTGAATAAAGGTAGATAGCATTTTTATTATGCTTTAAATGTTGAATCGGCATTTTATAAAATTGTAGTTCCTCTGTCGTTTTTTATTCCTAAGCTTGTGATCGCTTCATAAAAGTGGGAAGGATGTAAAGGTAAAAAGTGAAGTACATCATTCCTTAAGCAATTCAATTTTGGAACTTGCTTTGGACGCTACTGTTTATTTAATCTCGGAAGTGTCGGATTTTTTTGTTTACAATGAGGTGTAAATAAGGACCAATGAAAATTTGGAGATTTTTAATATATTTTCTTCTTTTTTAATTTGTGTTAAGAGTGAATCTTATAACTGTATTTTTATAAGGCAAAAAAGCCGAAAAATATGTAAGCAGTGAATAAAAACTTACATATTTTCGGCTGAATAATATTATTCTGAATTAGGTGATTGTCTCTATGTGATTATCGTTGAAATTTCAACGAAGTCAAGCCTGGATGAAACTTTCCTGCAAGACGTTTCGCAATAATGGGGTCGGTTTACCTACACTGTAAAGTTGCAAATGATGCATAGCTCTGGTGCAGGCGGTATAAAATAGTCTGCGCTGGCTGTCAGCTCCGTATACTTGCTCCGAGGCGTCATAAATGATGACAGCTTCGAATTCGATGCCTTTGGACAAATAAGACGGTATGACAACAACTCCTTGTTCATACTCAAGTGAGCCGTTCTTCAAGAGCTTAATATCATCGATATTGGATAAGGCTTCATAAGCACTCTTACTTTCCTCAGCTGATTTGCATATGATGGCAATGCTGTTATAGCCAAGACTGCGCAAAGTTGCGACTTTGGATGCAATGCAGCGGTGCAGTTCTGCGTGATCGGGCAATTGTGTCAGCACAGGCAACTCGCCATCGCGTTCGAAAGGGATAATCCGTTCGCCGTTTGGCACTAGTCTGCGTGTAAATTCGATGATCGGTTTTGTGGAACGGTAGCTGCGCGTCATGTTAATCACTTCCGTTTCATCCTGTCCATATAAGCTGCTAAGGATGTGAAAATCCACCATTTCACTGGCATGGGCGAATATCGCCTGATTAAAGTCACCTAGTACAGTCATCCTTGCCGAAGGAAACAATCGTTTTAGAAACTCGAATTGAAATGGTGAATAGTCCTGTGCCTCGTCAACAAGAATGTGCTTGATCGAGCGATTGGTCTGAAAGCCTTGAATCAACTCTTGCATAAGTAAAAACGGAGTAGCATCTTCGTATAATAGTTTGCCTTCGTCTAGCATTTCTAGCGTCGCTCGACAAATATCCGCCCACTCCGCGGGTGTTTCCCCCTCTATCCACTGTTTGATCTGCAGGGGATCAGCAAAAAGCTGCTTATATATCCCCTTAATGTCGATGAAACCAAATGTTTGGACTCGTTTACGTAACGGCTTTAATTTCTGTTGAACAATCAATCGGGCAAGTGCCTCAGGTTCGATCTCATAGTCGGCAATCGATTCTCCTCTAAAACCGCTTTTTTTCGCTAAGTAGGAATGAGCCTTATCGTAATCCTCGTTGCTAAGCAGCTCGATTTTTTCCTGTATCCACGGCTTCGTCAGTTCAGCCTTTTGGGTTTCATTTATTTTCTTAATTAGCCAATCCTTTAACTTTTCAAGTCTATTATGGAAGCGGAGTGAAGTGTCGTTACTATAAAACCTTTCTGCTATTTGTTGAGCGGTAACAATCGGCGTACCTCTGAAGAGCAAGTCCTTGAAAAACAGTCCAGATAACTCTAACGACTTCCTATATGATTCGATCGCTTCGAAAAAAAGGGGTGATGCTTTGAATCGAATGCTCGCAACCCTTGACTTGTAGGAGGGGGTATTCGTAGCAGTTAAAACATATTCCAGTTGCTCGTAGGGATTTTCAACTTGAAACGCTTTACTTAACCGATGATCCAAGTATTCCTGAAATGTGACTTGCTGCATATTCTCTTCGCCAAGTTCTGGCAGCACATTGGACACATAACTGTTAAACATTGAGTTAGGTGAAAATAGAATAATTTGATCAGCATTCAGACGATCTCGATATTTGTAGAGCAAATAAGCAATTCGCTGTAGGGCGGCAGATGTCTTGCCGCTGCCAGCTGCACCGTGAACAATGAGCAGTCTCCCACGATCATGACGAATAATTCGGTTTTGCTCCTGTTGAATGGTCGCTACTATACTGTGCATATGTTTGTCAGTCCCTTTGCCCAGCACCTGTTGTAAAATCTCGTCTCCAATGGTAAGGCTGGTATCGAACATGGATTGGAGAACACCGCCGCGGATAAGATATTGCCACTTTTTCTCCAATATGCCTTGGAATACGCCTCCAGGTGTTGCATACTGAGCAGGGCCGGGCTGGTAATCATAGTAGACACTTGAGACCGGTGCTCTCCAGTCGTAGATAAGGAAATCATCTCCACTTTCATCCATAAGTGAGGAGATGCCAATATAGAATTGTTCCTGAGTTGAATTTCCTTCCTCGATGAAATCAATTCGACCGAAGTAGGGAGCCTTCTGCATACGGCGCAGCGTGGACAATCTCTTGGATGCATGTTTATGGGTGCTTTGGCTTACTGATAGTGCTTGAGCCTCTTGTCTCAAACCGATGATGGTCTCGAGATAATCGTCAAAGGTATCAACATTCACCTTGACTTCATCCCAAAAGTGTTTACGTATATTAACCAGTTCGTTCCGACGCCGAGAAGTTTCTTCCTCTAATTTGCTGATTTGCTGCGTTATCGTCTCTATTACACTGTCCACTCGTTTTTGCTCCTGCTGAAATTCTGAATCCATAGCAACCACTCCTTAAAAAATTGGGATTGACAAACGAAAAAGTATATTGTATAATCTATAATAGGGATATAATGCACATTATTATTTTTAAGCATATATCTATATAAATTTACCACAGGTTCTCATTTTTTTCAATGTATTGGACATGATTTCTATACTTGTGGATTCTTAATGCTTTTTGTTTTAACATACACCAATTGAATGCAAGAAACACGCACCCACTAGATAAGCGGGTGCTTTTTTGACTACAATTTTACGCTGAAATATATAAACCTTCATTAATTTCTGTTTTTTTTCTTATTTAACTAACAGCGTGCGATTGTTTTATAAGAACAGTTTAACGCAATAAGAATTGAACCTTAATAAGTTTCGCAACGAATATTTAGAAAGAATTAAAATCTTACGATTACTACGAAGGGGGAATGTAAATTGGTACAGATTATTTTATCTACTATACTAATAATTGCACTTATTTTTTCAATATCGGTTGTGGTTCAAAAAAGAAAAAAAGCGGGTATCACAGGGATTAAAAGTACTTTAACGACAATTTGTTTATATTTAATTGCTGTAACAAATCTGCTCGCTTATTGGTTTGACTTTATGGGACTATTGAATTGGTCTATTACGGTAATTTTGTTGATTTTAGGTGCTTATTTCACAAAATATATGCCAGTTCCAGCTAGATGATTATTTAACGAACGGAGGTAAGAGTTTAAGACACAGCTGCCGAAATCAAAGGCAGCTTTTCTTATTGAGCGAACGAACGAAGCAGGATTTTTTTAGATTAACGACTAATAAACGAGGCGGGTTTAGATTCGAATAGCTTTTTCTCTCCTGTATCCCTCTAAAGTAAAAAAACATCCGTTCGCTTAATTTTGACTATAAGCGAACGGATATTTTTTACAAAATGAACCATTTTACTTAATTTCATAGTAATCGTCTAGGTTTTGTAACATTTATATTGACAATAGGTTTTCAGAATTATAGAATTATTTCCAAGTGAAACGTAATACCTTATCAAGAGAGGTGGAGGGACTTGGCCCAATGAAGCCTCGGCAACCGATATGAATCGGTGCCAAATCCAGCAGAGTTTTCTAAGAGATAAGGGGGTCCATCGAATCATCATGATGCGTTGACCTCTTTTGTACAAAAAAGTATGAAAAAGAAGGGGTGTATCGAATGTCTCAAACAGCAAAGGTTGATGACAAGAAATTAGAAGTGATTGCCAATGCTATTCAAAATCTACAATTTGGCGAGGTGCATATCACCATTCAAGATGGTGTTATTGTGCAAATTAATCGACTTGAAAAGCAAAGATTTCCACAAAAAAAATAGCGAATAAACGCAGCTGACTAGAAATCTGGAGGCCACATCATAAGCAGGGATCATCCCTTTGCTTATGTGTGGTCTTTTTTTTACCCGCATGAACGGTCAGTAAGACGGGCGCCGAACTGACTGTAAAAGCCCGATTGGTTCAACGTACGATCCGTAGGTATAAAAAATACCCATCTGATCGAAGTGTTTCTTAATTAGCAGTGATTTAAAAAGGAGTGAGCATTTTGAAATTAAGATATTTCATGAATATTGGTGTACTGAGTAGTATATCTATTGTACTGATGTTATTTAATTTTCCATTACCACCGTTTCCCAGTTTCCTACAGGTAGATTTTAGTGATGTGCCAGCCTTATTAGCAGCAATGACGATGGGGCCAGTTGCGGGGATTTTAGTGGAGCTATTAAAAAATATGTTGGATTGGTTATTGTCAGGAAGCATGACGGGTGTACCGGTAGGGCATTTAGCCAACTTTACAACAGGCGTGTTATTCATCATCCCAGTGTATTTCTGCTATTCAAAAATTCAGCGTGGTAAGGGGCTTGTCATTGGTTTGCTTGCAGGTACAGTTTCGATGGCAGTTGGTATGAGTCTCCTGAATTATGTGCTTTTCCTACCGATGTACACCTTGTTTTTAGGAATGGAACCTGTGAAGGGCGATGCCTTAAAAGATATGATTGTTCTAGGGATTTTACCATTCAATCTCGTGAAAGGTGTCATTGTCATGATTGTGACAATAATAGTATTCCGCAATATTCGTGTTTGGTTGACCCAGCAACGCTTGAAATATAATTGTACATAGTAAAAACAGGAGGAATAATAATGACGACAAAAGTAGTTAAAAGTATTGAAGAAATCGCAATTTCGCTTGCGGAAAAATTTAAGGAAACAGCCGTTACGCGAGATCAAGCAGGGGGGAATGCTAAAAATGAGCGAGATTTAATACGGGACAGTGGACTTTTAAAGCTCTTAATTCCGAGAGGGACGTCCATGGTGAAATGGACGTTTTTTAATTGATATCGGCAAGATTCGTGTCTGTTAGGGCTTCGAATAGCTTTTGAGAATCTTCGTTGTTGAGGTGTACATATTGATTGTCACCTGCTACAACTTCTAATGTGTCTTTGTCTGGACTTATCCAAATGGAGTAGAGGATCGCCTTTGTTTGGATATTCGGATCGACAAATTGAAAAATGAATTGATAGTCAGCCTCTCTGGCCATATCTACTTTCATCTGTTGCCATTTCGCATTATGAAGTATCTTTTTTACTACATTTACTTTTTTTCGATTGGTAATTTCCTGAAAGTCCTCATACATACCAGTTTCATACTGTTTTTCCACGATTATTATTTGTCTTTCTATACCTGCGCAACTGGCGGTCATAAAGACCACTAAGATGAGGATGAGCATTTTTTTAAAGGGCAACATTGTTATTGTCTACATTCCTTTCCTTGTGTAAGATAATTCCTCCTCAAACAATAGAATTCTCGTTGTGCGATAGAACTTCCTGCTATATGAATGAAAGTGGGTTGATTCAACAAAAAAAGGAGTTACCTCAAAGTGTGAACTTGAGATAACTCTCTTCCGAATAGAAATAGAAGTGACCTATACGCATGTTTTTTGCACGAAAGCCAATGGTCTGCGTAAAATGAATAGTGAAGTCACTTATTTTTCTTAGCATATTACGATAAAGGGGTAGGTTAATCGTAAAAACTTGTAGGAATTTGACCTAAATGCCGACGATGATAGAGCAGTGGTTCTTTTTGCGCATTATCAATTTCCAAGACATGCCCAATGAATATTGTATGGTCACCTGCATCGACTTGCTTAAATGTTTCGCATTGTAATGTGGATAATGTATCATGTAAAATCGGTAAACCATGTCCGGAAGTTGACCAAGTTGTTTGGGCAAAACGGTCAGGAATTTTACTCGAAAATAATGTACATAAATGTGCTTGATCGCTCGCTAAAATATTGACAGCAAATTTGGGAGCTGCTAAAAATGGCGCATGAAGTTGTGATCTTTTATCGAGTGACCATAAGATGAGCAATGGTTCAATAGAAACAGATGTAAAGGAATTGACCGTTAAGCCAATTGGTTCGTTCGCGTCATTATAAGCTGTAACAACTGTGACGCCTGTTGGGTAATTGCCTAAAGCTTGTTTAAATGCTGTTACTTTGTCAGTCATGTCAATCACCTCTTGTTATTTTATCCCGCATAAACGGGCCGTATGACTCCCACTTCAAGATTTAAGTGAAGCAAAAAATATAAGTGGGAGATCAACCGCCCGTAAAAGCCCGATTGGTTCAACTAATAATCAGTGGGGATGAGGAAAACCCCCACTGATTGAAGTTTCACTTTATGATAAAAAGATGTTGTTCCACGGGCACAATATCTTTTTCGCGTGGTTCGGCGGTTGACTCACCAAATGGCATTTGAGCAATGAGCTGCCAGTGTATTCGATATGCCAAGCTGCACGCAATTCTTCCGACAATTCTGGGTAATAGTGTTGTAAGCTAGCACCATATCACTCTTGCTCTAGTACTGTCCAAATTACATATTGAAGCATACCTGCACCTTGCTGCGCCCAAATCGGAAATTGATCTTTTAACTTCGGGAATTTCTCTTGGTAACTGTCCGGGACCTCATAATCTTCGAAGAATAAGACGGTTCCATAGCCTGCAGCAAAACCATGAAAACGTGCAGTTGTTGATGCAATACGCTCAACAGCAGTTTGTTCTAGCGCATTATTTAAAGCGAGCTGCCAAAATGTATCAAGCTGCTCCTTTCATAACACGACGTTGCGACCCGTTTGTGAATTAATGCGCAAGGGGCAATTTTTAGCGCTAATTCAATGACTTCTTGTAACCGTTCATCGGAAATAGGCGAAGATTTCGATAAGCCAAAAGGGGAACGTCTACCTTGGATGGCTTTGTAAAATACAGTTTTCATAATCTGTAAAAACTCCTTAACTATTAGAAAATTATTATTATTATTTTAAACCAATAAAACTAACAGGTAAAGTATATAATAAAAGAATGAAAGGGGGCACAATCATGACTTTAGTTTTCGACCATTTAATTCATCAAGTCCAGTCACCAGAGAATATAAAAGATTTCTTAAATAAGCGCAATATCCATACAGTGAATGGTGGTCAGCACACGATGTGGGGAACGTATAATACGCTAAGTTATTTTGGCTTAACATATATTGAGCAAATTGCTGTGTATGATCGAGCGCTATTTGAGGAGGCTGCGAAGTACCCTTATACATTACATCATACGTTTAAGGGGAATAATGAGCATTACGGATTTTCACGCATTGCTTTGCGGTCCACAAATATTGAAGAAGAGGCAACTCGTTTACGTACGCTGGGACTTGAAGTTTACGGACCTGATGCTTGTAGCCGAACACGGCCAGATGGCTCGGTTGTGAAATGGAAGCTTTTACACTTTGGTGTGCCGGAGCAAGCCATTGATTTTCCATTTTTAATCGAATGGGCAGATAGCGATGAAGAGCGTTATGCGCAATTAGAGGCTAGTGGCGCGATCAAAACGGCACAGCCTATTACGATGGAGTCCGTGGAAATTTATGTACAAGATGCCAAAGCTACGGTGCAACGATGGCAGGAAATATTACAATTGCCCGAGCCCGAAATACAACCACCATGTATATCCTTACAGTTGCCGAATATGCGTTTAAACTTTTATGAAGAGGCAGAGGCCACTAAAATGATGCTGGGCCGTAAAAGTGAAGGTGCGTTTGGGGTAACGTTAAAAGATAACGAACGAACAAAGGAAACCTTAATCTTCCCAGCCGCTTTTTATTGGATCAATCCATAATAGTATGTTGAACGAGTATCGCTGATAGAAGTGAAGGAATCGCTGATAGGAATGCGAGAATCGCTGATAGGAGTGCGAGTATCGCTGATAGAAGTGAGGGAATCGCCGCTAGAAGAGCGGAAAACGCCGGTAAGAGTACGAAAATCGCCGCTAGAAGTACTTAAACTATTTTCATACTTAGAACAAAAAGGAGCTGTTCTTTTAGGGAACAGCTCCTGTCACGCTTATAATTTCACAACATTTGATGCCTGTGGGCCGCGATTGCCTTCCACTACTTCAAATGAAACCTTTTGATTCTCTTCAAGTGTACGGAAGCCTTCCTCTTGGATCCCCGTAAAATGTACAAATACATCTTCTCCATCGTCACATTCAATAAAGCCATAACCTTTTTCATTATTGAACCACTTTACGATTCCTTGCTGCATAAGCATTCGCCTCCAGTGCGCTTGAATGTAAAACTATATCAACTAAGTCTCAGCATAATTGATAGATGAGATAATTGCATTTTCTCTTAGAACATACCTGAATTGCTTGGCGATGTCAATTGATTGTCGAAATGTTGCATAACTAGTTATGTTTTATTTCACAATAAAGTCTATAATGGAGTTGAACAACAGAGAAAGTAGGATGCCAAATGACAACGAAAAATCAACCATTATCAGATCTAGAAATCGCTAGTCAAGCGGTTATGAAACCTATTACAGAAATTGCGAAAGCTGCAGGGATTCCAGAGGATGCACTAGAACAATACGGTCGCTATAAAGCGAAGATCGATCCATTAAAAATCACAGCACATGGTGAGGATGCAAAGGTCGTATTAGTAACAGCAATTAGCCCAACTCCAGCTGGTGAAGGGAAATCGACGGTAACAGTCGGACTTGCAGATGCCCTTCATCAATTAAATAACAACGTTTTTGTCGCATTGCGTGAGCCATCTCTTGGGCCAGTGATGGGTGTTAAAGGCGGTGCCACAGGTGGTGGTTACGCGCAGGTTGTACCAATGGAAGATATCAATTTGCACTTCACTGGCGACCTTCACGCCATTACAACAGCCAATAACGCTTTATCGGCATTTATTGATAATCATATCCACCAAGGCAATGTCTTAAACATCGATCCACGTCGTATTATTTGGAAACGTGTGATGGACTTAAATGACCGAGCCCTAAGAAAAGTAGTCGTTGGTCTTGGTGGTCCTGTCCAAGGCATGCCACGTGAGGACGGCTTTGACATTACGGTTGCTTCTGAAATTATGGCAGTGTTCTGTTTAGCAACAAGCATTGAAGATTTACGCGAGCGTTTTGCAAGCATCGTCATCGGCTATACATTTGAGCGTGAGCCGGTATTTGTCCGTGACCTACAGGTAGAAGGCGCATTAACGCTGCTATTAAAAGATGCTTTCAAACCAAACTTAGTGCAAACATTAGAAGGCACACCTGCCATTATTCATGGTGGTCCATTTGCCAATATTGCGCACGGCTGTAACTCGATTATGGCGACACAAACGGCACGTAAATTAGCCGATATCGTTGTAACGGAAGCAGGCTTCGGTTCGGATTTAGGTGCTGAAAAGTTCATGAACATTAAAGCGCGTAAAGCAGGCTTCAAACCAAGTGCCGTAGTGCTTGTAGCAACGATTCGTGCGTTAAAAATGCATGGTGGTGTAGCGAAAACATCACTTGTAGGCGAAAATGTGGAAGCCCTGTTACAAGGGATCGAAAATTTAGCCAAACACGTCGAGACGATTCGCACATTTGGTGTTGAACCGATTATCGCGCTAAATCGCTTTATTACGGACACAGAAGCAGAATTAGAGGCAGTTCTGAACTGGTGTAAAGTGAATCATGTACGTATTGCACGTACCAATATCTGGGAAGAGGGCGGCAAAGGTGGACTTCAGTTAGCGGAGCAGGTGCTTGCTGTACTGCAAGAAGAAAACAACTTCTCACCTTTATATGAAGTAACGGAACCTATCGAGGAAAAAGTACGTACCATTGTGCAAAAAGTGTATGGCGGCAAAGACGTTAACTTTACCGACCAAGCGAAAAAACAAATTGCTCAAATCGAAAAGTTCGGCTGGGATGTGATACCGATTTGTATGGCAAAAACGCAATATTCTTTATCCGACCAACCGTCTTTACTCGGGCGTCCAGAAGGCTTCACGGTAACGATTCGCGAAGTTATTCCAAAGCTAGGGGCAGGATTCTTAGTATGTCTAACTGGTGATATTATGACAATGCCTGGCTTACCAAAACAGCCAGCTGCATTACGTATGGATGTGGATAGCGACGGACATGCGCTAGGGTTGTTCTAAATAAATATAAAGTAATAATAAATGTAAAAGCTGCCCTTTAAATTATAACGGGCAGCTTTTGTTTTTGCCAAAATTAAATATATCCTAAATTGGCAAATTTATAATAACATTTGATGACATATCTAATTGTGCTTGTCCATAATTACTTCCCATATAGTTTTTAGTTTGCGGAGATCGTCTTCTGTAGATTGGGGAAGTTCTTTATACCATAATTGAAGTTCTGGGTCATGAATTATAGTGGCAGTGTAGTCTTTATTGTTTGTAGATTCCAAATCGTTTGTTCTGCCAAGAAGGTAATCGGTACTAACATTTAAATAATCAGCAATAGATTGTAATGTGTCGTAATCAGGTTTTCTATCATCGGACTCATACCTAGATAATACAGTACTCGAAACACCAATTTGCTTGGCGAAATCTTTTTGAGATATATTTCTTTTCTCGTAAATATTTAATTCGATTACCTAAAGATCCCAAATTAATCACCACTTATTAAAGTAATTTATTAATTAAATGTTAGCATTTACTTCATTATTAAGTACTTTTGTTACTAAAAAGGTGAAAATATATTAAATTACCATTTAGGTAATTTAATATATGTAAAGTAGCATCATAAAATTTGTCATCCGTTATATGGTAAGAAAGAACATGGACTGATGAAATGTTTGCTAAGGCATTGTCTATACAAGAATAAGGTGTTGATAGAACAACTATTTTAAGATGGAAGTTTCTATGACATTGGAAAAGGAAGGTGAAGAGTTTTGGAAGACCGTAGCATTTGGGACACACTTACTCCTACAGAAGTTTATGAAATTGATGGAACAACTCTTGAGATTTATGGAGAGTTGGACGTAGAGGTTTTTGCTAGGGAACTATGGAGAAGTTATAGTAAAAAATTTGGGGATACATTCTTGGAGCTAGAAGATTAAAGTGAGTAGTTTGTTATAAGCTACTTTAACAATTTTTTGTAAAGAGATTATTTTTATAGTCCATTAAATTCACAAAGTTAATTGTAAGCGTCTATCTCTTCTTATCCATTTCCATCTAAATAATCAGCTAAGATTCTAATGTTTAACTTATAATTGCACTTTCAAAGTTTAATTTGGATGATATAATCAAAATAGGATTAACTTCCAAAGTGAGGAAATTATTGTTTGATTAGTTATTGGAGGATGATTATGTGGAAGAAATAAAAGGTTTACGGTGGTATAAATCTGATTTGCACCTACATACAACTGCAAGTGAATGCTTTACTGATAAATCTGTAACGGCTGAACAGTGGGTTCAAAAATGTCTTGAAGAAGGGCTTCACTGTGTAGCTGTTACAGACCATAATACTGGAAATGGCATTGACGAAATTAAGGCAGCAGCTGAAGGGAAAATTGTTGTGTTTCCTGGTGTTGAAGTAACTTGTGGAGATTCAAAACAACATGTCCTAGTTTTATTTGATCCTTCAAAAGATAGCTCTTATGTAAATGAATTTCTAAATTATATTGAGATCTTTGATGAACATAGAGCTAAAGAACTGACTAGTACTAATCTAAGTATTTTCGAGGTAGCTGAAAAAGCAAGTTTAAGGGATGGGATAGCCATTGCTGCTCATATAGACCAATTTTCTGGTTTATCGCCATTGTCTCATCAAAATAAAGAACGTGTTTGTTCGCATAAAGATATTCTTGGTGTCCAAGTTGTTCATGAATTCTTATATCAAGATAGACTTCCTACAGATGAGGAGTTACAAACCTTATTTGACAGCTGCTATAATAATGTACCACGTGAAACTTGGCATCCATGGGTAAGTACTGCTAGTTTTTTTAAAAATCAAGATCTAGCTAAACTTACTTTTTCTGATAATCCAGCTGCTCCTAAGGATTCAAAACATGGACTTAATGGAATCGGTAGTAGGTTCACTTGGATTAAAATGGATGAGGGAATTACAATTCAAAGTCTTAAACAGGCATTATTAATGCCGAAAATCCGTATTATAAATGACTTTGATTTTAATACGGATACAAAATTTAATGCAAATACATATATAAAATCATTGAAAATAGAAGATACAATTTATAATCAAGGGGAAACAAGTGTAATTAACTTTAATCCACAGCTAACTACAATTATTGGCGGTAGGGGCACTGGAAAATCAGGGATTCTAAGGATGATACGAAATTCTTTAAATAAGATAGATGAGTTAGAAAATCATGAAGATATTTTAAAAGATCATGCAGAATTTTGTTGTAAAAAAACAGGAGAATTAGGAGTCTTTACTTCACAAACAAAATCAAGCATAAAAATTGTGGATGGTGAATCTAATTATAAATTAAATTTCGATTATAACGATGGTAAACTAAATTACGATTTAACTGTAGAATATTCGAATGGAGAAAGAACTGAAATACCCCCAAATGAAATAAAAATGTTTTTAGAGAAATTAAACATAAATTTGTTTTCCCAAAAACAAATTTATGATATAGCCAAAAGGCCGGATGCATTAAGGAATTTTATTGATTTAAGTATTCCAGAATTAGAAATTAAAAAACAAGAACTAGACTTATTACTTAATAGCTATAATAACAATTTATACAAAATTCTTAAATATGAAGATACATTATCGAAAAAATCTAGTCTAGAAGTTTCCTTGAAAGAATTGGAATTACAAAAAGAAAAAATAAATATACCTATTGTCACAGAAATACTGGAAAGTGATAAAAAATTCACCGAAGAAAATATAGCTTTTCAAATATTGTTAAATTCAATTAGTAAGAAAATTGAAATGCTACAAGCTGTATTGAAGATTGATATTGAGTTATTGAATAAAGAACAGTTTAGAACTGAGTACGAAGAGGAGATAAACCAAATAAATTCAAATGTTCAAGGCTATATATCAAGTCACAATGAAATTTTGAAAAGTGAAATTAAGTCTTTAACAGATTTTAAAGATACATTATTACACAATCTAAAAAAATCTGAATGGAACAAAAATTTATTAGAACACAACGAAAAATTAGAAATAAAACAACGTGAACAAGGTGATATAAACCAACTTTTAACACAGAGAAAGTTAATTAGTGAAAAAATACAAATTATAACTAAAGAACGTAAGCCCGAATTATAAAAAAATAGGCGCACCTTTTCGGTACGCATCACGAATAGCCGTATATCATTGATTTTTTTATCAGATATACGGCTATT
>NZ_JBNNLZ010000035.1:0-45019 GCF_050272295.1 Lysinibacillus sp. NPDC048646 | reverse complement strand
AAATAGCCGTATATCTGATAAAAAAATCAATGATATACGGCTATTCGTGATGCGTACCGAAAAGGTGCGCCTATTTTTTTATAATTCGGGCTTACTGTATATCAAAAAAAGTATGCTATAAGTACTCCTAGCATACTTTTTTGACTTTCGGACCAGCTTTGATTCTATTCAGTTTTGATTAACGGCTTCCTTCTTTGCGATTATCTAATACTTTTAAAGTTAGATTCTGTTATCAATCATCCCAATTCCAAAAATCTATTTCACCAAGTATTTCATTTGAAATACCTTCTACATCACGGAGTTTTAATAATTCCTTTGTCGGCCCAGTCACAACAGCACCATATACTTGAAAACCGTTGTCTTTTAAAAAATCAAAGCGTTCCTGTAAATGGCTCAAACCAAGAAATTTCTCATAATAACTCTTTCGTTCATTCTTTAGAAGATTTTCCATATTCTCTAACATCCAACGCTGACTATCTTGAATACTATTTGATAAGTAACGAGCTTCCCTTATCGTGGAAAAATCATCGCTAACTTTCATGCCTCCAGATAAACCGATTCTATCATAAACAGTAAGTGACCCACTTCCACTGCCGTAACCCTTCGGTTCAAATGATTTAAATTCTCCTGTATATAACGGCATCCAGACAATATGCACATCAAACGAAGCAAGCATTCTCATCAGCTCAACTGGCTCCATAAATGTCGTTGTAGAAAAGGCAACTTCCGCTACTGTACCCTCTGGTAGTTTGTCTAACGTCTTCCATACTCTGTCATTAGAATATGCTACTGTTGCCTTCCCAGTTTTAGGATCCTCGGGTAAATGAAAGCTTAATTTCTGAGTTGGTTTATCCGGTGGTAAATCCATGGTCATGGATGAAAAAGAATTCCATAACGTCTTTTCCATATGCATTTCTCCCACTACAACATCTTCTTTCCCTACCTGTTTAATAAGTGGGGAGCTATATTTTTGCGTCAGAAGCGGGGAAATATCCGCTGATGATCCCGAGAAAAATGGACTTTTTATGTTTGGCTGCTGCCATTCAAGTGCTAGCATTGAATAATAAATATGTTGACGATCTGGATGGATTTTATTAAAAACAATCGATATCCCCATTATATATAAACTATAAATAGCTATGCAGACTAACAACACACGTAGTACTCGTGTTGTTAAAGTAAAGCGATACTTACGCATAACCTTTTTTTCTTTATCTCGCGACCAATCATCCATCATAAAAAACCTCCATTCTTTTTAACTATTTCCACTAAGCGTTTTCGTGCACGATGCAACATTACCTTCACTTGCCCTTCCGATAAATCAAGTGCTTCTTGTAACTCCTGATACGTAAATTGTTCATATTCTCGTAAATATAAAATCGTACGATAATTTTCAGGCAGGTATTTCAATAGCTTTTGTACATCCTCTACATTTTCTTGCATTAAAAAATCTTCTTCTGGCAAGCCATAAGGGCTAAGCATTTCATCCTTCCAAAACAAATGTGCAAATGGGATAGTCCTTCGCCTCTTTTGCTTTCGCCATTCATCTAAATACGTGTTTCTCGCTACTTTAAATAACCAAGCTCTCACATCCTCTTCTTCATAAAACGATAGTGATACCGTAGCTCGTACAAATGTTTCTTGTACTAAATCCTCCGCTATATGTACCGATCCAGACATTTTCAGCAGAAAATAATATAACGATCTCGCGTATTTTTCATAAAGCTTTTCAAGCTCGTTTTTCCGCCATCTGTCCATGCCATTCCCCTCGTTCCGTTTAATCAATAGAAAAACGTCTGTCTCTGCTAAATGTTACAGTAATTGCTAAATTTTTTTAGACAAAAAAAAGCTGAGCATTGAGCGCTCAACTTCCATTAACAAATAGTGTCTCAAAAGCATTATAAAAATCAAAAAGAGTCAGTTTCCCGACTCTGCTCTAACTGTTGTTATAATTTTTTCACGAATTCTGATTTTAATTTCATGGCACCGAAACCGTCAATCTTGCAATCGATATTGTGATCTCCATCAACAAGTCGTATGCTCTTTACCTTTGTACCAATCTTTAATGTCGAAGAACTGCCTTTTACCTTTAAGTCCTTTATGACTGTTACTGAATCGCCATCTGCAAGCAGATTGCCATTTGCATCCTTCACAATCAATGCATCTGGTTCCTGCTCCGTTAAAGTAGTGCTCCACTCATGCGCACATTCTGGGCAGACAAAGTTTGACCCATCCTCATACGTATATTCTGAATTACATTTCGGACAATTTGGATAAGCTGACATTTCCGCTTCCTCCCTTTACTTTTTTGCTAGGTAAATCCTATATATGCTCCTATCTTTACATACTTAGTACTATTACGCAAAGGTTGTTCGTATTTTTCGTTCGTATTTGTGAAAAATATATGAAGCATGTCAAGTAATCACTGCATTAACTTTTAAAATAATCCATGATTTCTAATGCTTGCCCATTGACTTTTTTTCAAAAACCATCTTACTTGCAAGTTCGTTTATCATGCCGTATTATATCCATAAAGGCTGCATTGTTCGTATAATATTAAGTTTTAACCTTTAAGCTGTAAAAGGGAGTTTTATTATTGGAGTTGGAATGACGGGCCTCACACCAAGGTGCATGAGGATAAACAGGATAACTTCTGCGAACACCCACTTTGAGGAGTGGTGGTTTAAAACTTTCTATAAGACATACGGCATACGCGGCTTTTACTCTAACTTAGATGTACCAAGGGTTTAGAGCTACTTATGAAAGTTCAATAACCATTTAACAATATTGCAAAAACCTCACTTGGTGTTAAATTGGTGTTAAAATTCACGATAATTAATGATAAATAATAGCACAGACCACTCAATTATGGGTGGTCTTTTTCTATCTCCGCACAATATACCCAACTATTCGTGGACCTTTAAGTGGTTTCTTCTTTTTATCAACAGGCTTACTAACAATTTGTGGAAATAAAGAAAAGAAAGACTACCTTTATGGTAGCCTTTACAGGTCAAGTACACTTTTCAAATTAATTAAATAAAAAATAACCTCTGATATCACTAGATTTACTTGTATACATTTTTGATTAAATTAAACTCAGTCACTAAATATCTTACAATAACAATTTTATTTGATGTTGAGAATCAAAAAATTGTTAAAACAATAAAGGCAGTCCCTATAAAGATGAATAATATACCTAAGCTAAATATCCATCCTATAAAATTATCCAAGCTTAAAAACCCAATAAATGTAATTAAATATACAAATATTCGCTTTTTCTTAGATTGCTCTTTAACAATTTTCAATTCTTTCTTAAATTCAGAATAACCTACAGGAATCAAAATAATACCTATAATAATTGCTATTACTCCAATATATAAAGGATTCATTAACTATTACCACCAAACCTAATAATTTTTGATTTTAATATTACTACAAATCAAGAAAAAAATACTCATATAATTAAACAATGTATAAAAATTACCACAAATTACACAATACTACAACTTTTCAAGTGTTATATTTACAATTAGGTTTATTTTTGTTATATTGAAATTTAATTTAAAAAGGGAGTTGTAGTTAATAATGTCAATAATATCTAGTGCAAAATCAACTTTAAATAGTTGGAGTGATTCAAATACAGTGGGGAAAGAAATTGCAAAAAAATCAGCTCAGGGTGCTGCAGTAGGAAGTGCTACAGGTTATGCAGGCGCTACAATTCTTAGTACAGCTAGAGGGAAAAATACTGGATTACCTAAAGTTGGGGCAGTTGGTGGTGCTGTAGCAGGAGCAAATATAGGTGCCATATCCGGAGCAGTTAGTGGATCTGTAAAATATGCTGCGGGTTCGACGGCTAAATTTTTTGGACTAACAAAATAAAGAGGTAATCTTTTGTGTATATAGAAAAAATTACACTATGTGAATATGTCAATGAAAACTTTGAAGCAGTCAATGCAAAAAAAGTTTTTTGCTCAGCAGATTCAAGTGTTCAAGTTTTAGTACAACTAAATGAAATTCAACAAGATACCATAATTAAATTCAATTGGTATAAATCACATAATGATAAAGAACAAATAATAGGTATTTATGAAATACCTATTATTGGCAAGAAAAACATATCTCCTAGATATGCGATTGCGGGATTTGATATACCTTTGCTAATGGAAGAAGAGCCTAATGGATTTTCCGAAAAATGGGGCGTATTAATCGAATTAAATGGGGATGTCGAAAGTATGAATTTTGAATTTAAAAAGTATAAAAACTATGATAAAGAATTAAAATCCAATATACAAATAACCCCTTCTTCAACTTTGGATTGGAAAGCTTGATTATTTGGTATTTGTAAGATTTTTCGTTCTGTTGGTACTTTAATTCCCATGTATTTTTTGTAGATGAATTTAATTGCAGAGGCATATGAAATGGCTTTTTCTCTACATAGCCCATTTCATCTTGTTTATACAAAAATAAACCCCTCCATTTCACATAATATACTTTCACATTTCTGCAAACGTTATAATACCTTTAAAAAAAGCCCAGGCTCAAAATTAATTGAGTACCTGGGCTTCGTCATTGGTTTATGCGTGTTCATTTGTTTGTTTACAATGACATTTATAGATTACTACATCATTCTCAACAAAAACTGAACAATACTATTTATTCTTACGTTGCTGAATCGTAATATACAACCCCATTAAACGGTCCGTAGTCATAGTGCCATTCTGTAAATCCTTCAAATGTGATTCCTGAATAATCCCATTCTTAACCGCCTGTGCAATATAATTTTCTGTTTCAGTTTTCATAGCTGGTGAACCTGGATTCCAATTAGTATTTGTCACTTTAATTTCCTCCAACCCCTGGGGTTATATTGGGGTTAAAGCGGGGTTAAAATTGTTTATAAATAATTGTAATTAATGATAAAGCATGATAAGAATTAATCCAAAACCTTTGAATAACAGTATTTATTGTAATTATTTACAAATAAATCACATCCAACAACTCATTTGAGGAGTGGTGGTTTAAAACTTTCTATAAGACATACGGCATACGCGGCTTTTTTACTTTAATCTTATAGCCACATGGCTTTGAAGTGACTCACCCTGCTGTACTGGAGGGCGAGTTTTTTATTTGATTTTCTTGTAGTGTGCAAATAGTGAGCAAAAATTTAAAATAACATATTTAAATAGAGATATGCTATTAAAGCACCCCTCCATAGTATTTATATGCAATTCTTGATCAACCCCAATCTCGCCAAGTTACTTTAAACCAAGTTTTATATAATAGAAATTTCGGTTAACAGATAACCCTAAATAATCTATTTTTAACCTTACCTTCATACCCCTCATAATTGTCATATAATTCCATATTTTCGCAAAAAATTTTATATTCTTGGTATTTGATATTTGTTCCTAACAGAGAATAAATTTGCTTAATATACAAAATTACACACTTAAAAATGAATTGCTAATACAACTTTGGTAACATATACTAATTATTGCCAAAAAAACGTAAAAAAATAATTTATAGGTGGTTTTGTATATGGTTCGAAGTATTCCCGGTTCTAAACAAATTAGTACATATATTACAAACAGTTCTAAACTAACAAAAGGCTTAAGTAAAATGGCCGCAAAAAGAATATCAAACTCAAGCACTAGTAATTCATCTAAAGGTAGTAAACACATTCCTAAACGAGTTATAACTGAATCAAGATCTGCACTAGAAAATGCTGTAAGGTCACACGTTACTAACATAAAATCTAATTCAAGTTCTAACAATTCAACTAATATTAGATCAGATACTGGTTATCAAATTTTTTATAATGTTGATTCATCTAGTATTGGTAGTACAACACTTAACAATCTCTATTCTACTAATAGCATGAACGGCGTGAGAATAGCATCGTTAGATACAGTAGAAATTTCCGATGAATCAAGACAACTATATGTGGCTAAATCTTCAAATAAATATATGGATATTGCAGAAACTGTTTTTGATATAGCAACTGATTTTATTCCCGGAGTCGGTACTGCAAAAGACATTTATAATGCTTATAAGACAATAGTAGACCCTAAATCAAAGGTTGCAGATATTGCATTGGCTTTAGTTGACTTAGTTCCTGGACCAAGTGTTAGCAAGTTGAAAAAATTTGCTGATGTAATTATAGATAAATATGATTTGAGTTCCTCTACTGCAAAAAAATTAAAAGATGCTTTAGTAAAAACATCAGCTAAAAAAATCGAAGGTATGGATATAGATGCTACGAAAAAACTTGTTAAAGAATCTGAAAAAGGTATTGGACACACATTTGAAAAACACATAAATATTACAGATGAACAATTACAATATCGATCTAAAACAGAAGCCAAACGCGGGGCTAGTAAATTTTCAAATCAAAAAGTCATGCAAGAATTTGTTAATACTGTTTTAGTTGACGAAGCTGATAAAATTGCTTCTTGGTTAAAAAATTCAAACAAAGATGAGTTTGCTTCTAGAAAACACAAATCTAAAACCCCTTTAGGATATGGATACAAATATATTGCCAAAGACAGAGAATATAAGAGATCTGACAAACTTGATACAGGTATAGTAGTACTAAAGAGAGATGATAGTAATGAATATGGCTTTATTGTGAAAACAGCATATCCATATGTTAAATAATCAAAATCTTGAAGTTTTGTTTATGGTTTATTAACATAATTTTTATAAGCTTTTAAGGGGGTTGAAAGAATGCAATCAAAAAGAGATATAATGTTTTATGATTTGCCAAATGAAGAACTAGAAAGAAAAATTAGAACTTCTTTTAATGATATTACTTGCTTTTATAACAGAGATATGGCGATTCAAGTTGTCAATGAAATACTGAATATGCATAGCCAAGAAATTGCTCAATGGCTATGGGAAGACTCTAGTGAATCACGTAGACGTATTAGATTAGAATCAAACCATCAATATCCGATTGGCTACGGTATTTCACAGCGCACAAAGCAAAAGTATACAGATCTAACAAAAAGTTATATCATTTTGGAGAAATCAGGATTTTATGAAGAAGGATTTTACATTATTTTCACAGCACCGTTAATAGAATACAATCAATAAGGGAGTTATCTGAATGGAAAACCTTGATGAAACTAAGTATTTTTTACAAGTCTATTTTGCCCCACAGGTTGAGTGGGAACAACTTGAAGATGCGGTTATTGATCATAGGAAACTATCTAGAAAAGAACGCTTAAAATTCAAAGAAGAAATCCTATATCTTAAACAACTATTACATCAAAATCAATATGATAAAATACAAGATATTATTAATATCAATGACTTGGAATATACCCAAGTATTTGATGTTAAAGCAATACAAAGACTAGTGAATGAAATTTTACCTATTATCGAGAAATATGAATATAAAGAAGACATTTCTTATGTTCCTTTGAAAGCTCTAACTTATACGTTTGATACAATTATTATTCCAACGAAAATATTTTTATCTTTTGACTTTATTGCTAGCGATATTCAAAGAGAAGGGGATACATTTATTCAACATTTCAAGCAGGATTTGCAATATATTGAAAAGGCCTTTAAAGAGAGTGATGAAACAAAGATTGGAGAAATACTGCAAATTTCGAATAAAAAAGGTGTTTCTATTTTTGAATCTGAATATAGAGATTCTTTTATTCAAGACGTTATGGAGAAATTATCATAATATCGTGTAGGAGGCTAGCCGAACTCTCACACCACCGCACGTATGGTTCCGTATACGCCGGTTCAATCTATGTATTAAAATTACTATGTACTTAATCAAAAATTTCCATTAAAATGCAATATACAAATAAAATTTATAAAGGAGTACGGCAACATGGATTCATTTTTACTAAATGATAAAATATGTAATGTTAACATCGTTCCTTATGAAGATAAATGCGGACTAAGAGACGATGGATCCTATTTGATTTGTTATAGTGGATGGAGAGCCCATTTTCACTACGATGATAAAGAAATATTAAATGCTTCTATATCTGAAGAAAGTCCATATTTAATAAGATTTAAAAGTAACCCATTCCATACTTTTGATAAAGGTATAGAGATAGTAAAAGAATATTTACAAGAAAAACACGGGGTAAGAGAATTCCAATATTTTGACCCAGACAGAGATGAAGATTGTTATGTAACATTTTAATCATGAATTAGAAAATGACCAAGACGGCAATTAAGCTATCTTGGTCTTTATTGTTAGGCAGGTATTGACTCGGCATACGATAAAATGCCAAGACGTTTCATCTCTGCAATTGCATTATTGGCAACTGCTTGAGTTGCGTATGTGCCAGTAGTAAGCGCCACCTGTTACCATCTTGAACAATTCGTACATAATCAGCATTTATTGGTCTGTTGTAGGGTATAACAACTTTTTAGTAAATTCAAAGGAGAACGATATCTCGTCCTCCTCGCTTATAACTCCCACTGTTCCTTAAGTTTAGTCAAAAACTTCATCTTACTACCATCATCCCCTGATACATCTGGATGGAATTTCTTTGATGCCATCCTTCTAAAAAAGGTGGTCTTCCTTATATATACAACTACTCTTTTAAAGACAAAAAATTAGACCACCCATCACGGAGTAATCTTGTTTAAAATTGTTCAACTAAAATCCGATTAACAATTCTAAAATCTTTCTTTCTCTTAACACCCTCTAATCCTTCATTTATCCATTACCATAGTCTATTTCTTCAGCTATTGCATCAGCTTTCGTTACATGTACTGTACCGAATGGATGGTTAGGAGGAGCATATATCGTGTAAAGTTTTAATGGTTCGTTTCCTTTATTCGTTATGTTATGCCATGTTCCTGCAGGGACCATTATTGCAAAATCTCCATAGACATTTCTTTGGAAGTTTAAATTGTCTTCGCTTGGCCCCATCTGAACAATTCCCTGACCTTGTTCTATACATAAAAACTGATCAACATTAGGATGCACTTCCAAACCAATATCTTCGCCTTCTTCTAGACTCATTACAGTAACTTGTAAATTTGGTCCTGTCCATAACGCTGTACGATAATTATTGTTTTGTTTAGTTATCTTTTCAATATCAATAACAAAGGGGTTAGGTCCATAATCCTTTAGTATGTTTCCTTCCTTAAAATAAGGATTTCTGCCCATGTGCTCTACCTGATTGGGATAGGTCCAATACACAGGTTGATAACTATAATTATACATAGGGGCATTACCATAATAAGGGTAGTACATTTACCTCAATCCTCTCGCACATTATAAAATTATACTATGCAACCTGTTGAAGGGATGTGTTTAACTTCAGGATGAATGGTAAAAGAAAGTATTTTTTGCTTTAGTATTTATTTTCTTTAATAACCCTGTTGTTGCTAAAACTAAACAAGTAATTTTCGACTAAATGCTCATATAATAGTACCTGAATTAAATTTCTTATTTACCACTCCAACCAATTTTCTAACGCTGGTGCACATTGAACTATAGTTTGTGGAAGACTATCACGCTCATTAAGCCAGTTATAAAAAGACACTGGACGCTCTCTATTTGCTGTTTCTTCTATAGAAGATGATTTATTCAACTTCGTATCAAATCGCTCAACAGCCTTACTATATGCCCCTACAAATACGGCTCTTAATGTACTAGAAACTGTCAGTACACTTTCTTTAATATCCATAGCAATTTTAAATAGTACGTTCTTAGCTCTAATGAAATCAGGTGTACTATGAACCTGAGTAGCTAATACAACCTTATGCAATTCATCTTTCAAGTTATCGGCTAATGGTAATGAGTCCATAAAATCAAACAGCATTACTTGACTCATTCATGTATTCCTTTTTCTTTTCACCTTGCAAAGCCAATTCATTTCTAAATCACATAAATTATTAGTTGCTTGTTTAGAATTTAAAAGATTAAAAGATCTAGATGATTGGTTTTCAGATTGTGGAGGACAAACCTACGCATCTATCATTGAAGTAGGTCATCGAAGAAGAGAAGAATATCAACAAGCTTTAAATTATTCGAAAATACGAAAGCTCGTTACTGATTTTGTGGTATTGGATTTTGAGATAACAGGGCTTGATCATGAAGAAAACTCAATCATTCAAATTGCAGCTGTAAAATACAGAGATTTTGAAAAAGTAGAAGAATCTTTTACATACATAAACCCAAGTGTAGAGATACCTCCAAAAATAACTAGAATAACAGGTATTGCTGAAGAAGATGTTGTAAATGCTTCATATTTAGGAGATTTGTTACCAAAATTAATTGATTTCATAGGTGATGATACAATCGTAGCTCATAATGCTTCTTTCAATATGAAATTTTTACTAACTAATATCTACTATCATAAATTGCCTTATATTAAATTTAGAGTGATTGATACACTAGCCCTTTCTCGCAAGTGCATTCATACTACAAATAATCATAAAGAAGTTATGGAGAATTATCATAACTAATCAAGTATGAGGCTAGCCATAAATTTTGGCTAGCTTACCTCTCCCACTACCGTACTTACGATTCCGTATACGGCGGTTCAATCTCTGGATAAAAATAACTATGTACTTAATCAAAAATTCCCATTAAAATGCAATATACAAATAAAATTTATAAAGGAGTAAGGCAAAATGGATTCATTTTTACTAAATGATAAAATATGTAATGTTAACATCGTTCCTTATGAAGACAAATGCGGACTAAAAGACGATGGAACTTATTTGATTTGTTATAGAGGATGGAATGTCGATTTCCACTACGATGAAAAAGAAATACTATACGCTTCTATATCTGAAGAAGAATCCCATATAATTAGATTTGGAAGCTCTCCATTTCCTACTTTCGGTAAAGATATAGAAATAGTAAAAGAATACTTACAGGAAAAACACGGAATAAGAGATTTTCGATATTATGACCCAGACAGTGGTGAAGGTTATATAAATTTTTAATCATGAATTAGAAAATGACCAAGACGGCAATTAAGCCATCTTGGTCTTTATTGCTAGGCAGGTATTGACTCGGCATGCGATAAAATGCCAAGACGTTTCATCTCTGCAATTGCATTATTGGCAACTGCCTGTATTTTATAAGAACCTGTGATAAAGCGCCACTTGTTACCACATTGAATTACTCTTGCATAATCAGCATTTATTGGTCTGTTGTAGGGTATAACAACTTTTTAGTAAATTCAAAGGAGAACGATATCTCGTTCTCCTCGCTTATAACTCCCACTGTTCCTTAAGTTTAGTCAAAAACTTCTTCTTACTACCATCATCCCCTGATACATCTGGATGGAATTTCTTTGATGCCATCCTGTAGATTTCATGTAATACTTTCTTTTCATCATCCGTGTAGTTATTTTGTGAAGCGGCAAAGTAACTACTACTACCAGACGAATTTATAGTTACGCTTATAGCTTTCCTCGTAACTACGACTTGTGTATTCTTCTTGCGCCTTCTTAACCTTTAGTTCCTCTAAGTATACTAGATTGCATAGTGCGCCAAATACATCAATAGCATTATCTATGCACGCCCCTGTCATACTCTTTTTCAAATGCTAACAAAAAGCGCAGCATTACGCCACGCTTTAATTTGAGTATAGTACTTGAAATGATAAGCCACCAAAGAGTAAATCAATTTTGAGCTATAGCGTCTGCCAACGCCTATATATTTATTTCAAAGCATACTAAAATACTAGTGAGTTTAATAAACCCTATTAACATAGAAATATATTTATATAGCCTTTGTTGTATTTCCAGTTGCAGCTTTTAACGTATTGTATTCTACAACCAAATCTTTTTGTGTTCGCTCATAATCAAGCACAATTCCGGAAAAAAATTTCCAAAATGATAGGTCAATGGCTGTTGACATTCATGCATCCTACAAGAGGGCTTTTTCTTTTTCATGCCCCTTGAAAATCTTTTTAACAGGAATGCCCCTTAATATTGTTACTACCTTTCTCGTGGGCACACCAGTTTATATACTTCGGGATAACCAAGATCCGTTTTATGAATTCAGGCCGGGACCGTTTATTCAGCGTTAATTCCAGAACTGGACTGCCGATTTTTCCAGCTACATTAAGGTTTATTTGTCGATTTCATGTTGCGAGAGTTGAAATATTAAATACCTCTTCAACATTTTGTTTTACCGCGCAGGACATTTTATCCAGCGAATTATTTTTGCTGTTCTGCTATTCGTCTTGGTTTGGAACGTTTGATAAAAAGAGAAATAACTATAGCGATTATGGCAAAAATAAGTCCTAATGTGAACGCAGCTTCAAAGCCCGCTAAGGCAGCTGCACTGATCTCCATCGGATTGTTCGGGTTAGTTGATTTTTCCAAGTAATCAGATTGCCCGGCGGACATTCGACTGATGAATAATGCCATGCCGATCGACCCTGCGACTTGCTGAAGCGTACTGAAAATTGCCGTGCCGTGCGGGTACAAATCTATAGACAGTTGGTTAAGCCCATGTGTTTGGGTTGGCATCATGACTAGCGCAATTGCAATAAGTAATAAGCAATGGATGGCAATAATTTGCCCCGTTTTAACGGAAGCGTCAATGCCCGTAAACAACCACATCGCTACTGCAATTAAAATAACCCCAGGAATAATGACAACGCGCGGACCAAATTTGTCGAATAGTTTACCCGATACTGGAGCAAACAATCCGTTTAATACACTGCCCGGTAACATAATTAAACCGGATTTAAAAGCGGTGACCAATACTACACCCTGTAAGAACATCGTCATCATGACGATGACGGTCAGAACAACCATTAATGAAAATACAGGATACTTAAAAGTTCGCAAATCAAGGATTGGATTTGTAATTCTCAATTGTCTGAAGATAAACCAGATTAATGAAACTAAGCCAATAATTAATGTCCAGTACACTTCTGGATCGGCCCAACCTAGATCGCCAGATTTACTAAAACTGTAGACGATACCTCCAAAACCTAGCGTGGATAAAATGATCGACAAAATATCGATTTTTGGTTTCTTGATTTCCATTACATTCGTCAAGTATTTAGCGCCCACAATAATCGAGACGACCGCAAAAGGAATGACCATATAGAATAACCAGCGCCAGTTCAGTGAATCAATAATAACGCCCGAAAGCGTAGGTCCCAGGGCTGGTGCGAACATCATAACCAACCCCATTAACCCCATTGCCCCACCGCGTTTTTCTGGCGGAAATATGATGAGGATTGTATTCATCGTTATCGGGAGCAGTAATCCTGTACCTAATGCTTGAACAATACGACCCGCAAGCAAGATTCCAAATGAAGGAGCAAGTGCCGCAAGAAGTGTACCTGCTAAAAATGTAATCATAGCCGTTAAAAATAGCTGGTTAGTCGTAAACCACTGCTGTAAAACAGCCGTAATCGGCACGAGAACGCCAACGACAAGCATGTACGCGGTGCTTAACCATTGAACGGTCGATGGGGTGATATCAAATGCTTGCATTAAATCTGGTAAGGCGTTACTCAACAACGTTTCATTAAGAATCGCGACAAAGGTGCCGATAAGTAACGAAATGATAATTGGTGCTCGTTTGACGTTGGTTAAGTCAATTTTTTTGTTCGTTGCTACCGTTCCAGTCATGTTCATGAATATTCTCTCCTAATTTATCTACATCTGTTGTAGACTTAGTCTTATGATATATAATATACATGTGTAGATTATTTATTATAAGAATCAGTTTTGGAAGAACGTAAAGATACACTACAGATTGAGGTGAAATGTAGATGAAAACTTCTGGATCGGGAAATGACTTAAGGGTAAGGCGAACGTACAAGTTATTGTGGAAGGCGTTTGAAGAATTGCTGTCGGAACAGCATTTTAGCTCAATTACTGTAAATCAGATTTGTGAAAAGGCGATGGTTCATCGGACTACCTTTTATAAACATTTTGAAGACAAATTTGACTTACTGACTTTAGGCGCATCACAATCAAAAGATGAATCTACGAAATTCACTGTAGAAGAACGGATTCGAACGCCGTTTCAATATGCATCCAAAAACCCCAATCTTGAGCTATACGATAAAATCATGCAAACGCAAATAAATGATCGAATATATACCAGTTATATGAAGAGTTATCAGAAAGAAATGCTTAAGCAGGAACTGCTTGAACTGAATCAGAAAGGAAAAGAATTTTCGGTGCCAATTGAGATCATTGCAGAAGTATATTCAGAAGTCATTTCCTCGCTCAGTATCTGGTGGCTTCAAGGCGGACGTCAGGTTCCGGCGAAGCAGATGGATGGTTATCTTCATAAACTCCTTAATAAGGAGTTATTCTGGCAGTGAAAATCAAATCAACTGTTATAATACATTTATTACACGAATGGGCTACGAGGCATTTCAGCCTATTCGTTTTACGTTGTGCAGGCGGGATAATTGCCCTCCAATAGTACCTCTACATTAGAATTTGCTGTTAAAGGTACTTACTGAGTGTTTCTGGCTCTTTTTCTCAGATTCTACTGTATGCTCACGGCAGCTGATGTCTATTTCCGCCCCTTCAGAGGATTTATAAGCTCTCCTTGTATAATTCATACGCAATTTGAACATATATGGAGTAACAAGGGAGGTAATTAACATGAAAAAACTATTTTACATCTTGCTGCTATTCACACTTTTATTATCAGCTTGTGGAAAAAATACCGAACCAAAAGAAGTAGCCGTCGATAAAGACACATCCGTTAAGGATATAGTGGGCGCTATTGTAAAAAATAAATACACTGTTGAAGAAGACAAAGGCATCGTCACCATTTCAATACAAGATACCGATGTACGTGAAGGTTTAAAAAGTCAGATGATAAAGGATTCCACAAAAATATTCGCAGAAATTTCAAAATTAGAAAGCGTAAAAACACCGTCAATTATCTGGTCTGCTCCGTTAGCTGGACCTAACGGAAGTGAAAAAATGACTGAGGTACTAAGCATTTATTTTGATGAACAAGATTTTAAAGAAGTTAATTGGGCCAATTATAACCAATTAAATATTGAGTCAATTGCCACACATTATACTGAAAATGATGCCCTAGAAGATTAATAACATGCTCTTCCCTTCCAATGTTCATCTTCGGTTTTTTTCATTAAAAATACCCATCTTTGTACAATCTACAAAGAGGGTATTTTACATAGACCATAAGTAGAACTACGTGTTATTTAACATATGTTTTGATTGCATCGGTTAAGAGCGTACGCTTTATTTTATAATGAGTTGCTTGCCATATTCCTTTCCCATTCAATAAGATTAAAAACTGTGGTGATTCATGCTTTACTCCAAGATCTTTTTCAATGGTGTTCGATACGTCTCTTTCCATCTGTACAATCACTAAGTATTTGGACAAATGAGTGTCTATTGCTTTGAATTCTTTTAATGCCGCAATACTACTTATACAAGTCATACTGAACTTTAGTAAAAGTATAGGCTGTTCTCCCGACTGTTGTAATATATTTCCCCAGTCTTCAGTTGTTTTAATGCGCTGCATAATGTATCCCCTCCAACAAAAGAGCTTTAATGATATCACTATTATATACCACCATAGGTATTTAAGATGCTAGGATTAGATAACAAAAATTGGTCCATAAAATAGTTAAAAGCACGATTCTTCCCACAATATTGGGACAGTATCATGCTTATATTACATTGCTACCTTGTAATTATATTATTTATATACCCTCCGTGTTCATCAACACAAGACGCCAACCATCTGGATCTTCAATTGTCATGCCTTTTTCTGCCCAATAGGGATTTTCCGGTTCAACTTCAGGATACCCCATCTGCGCTAAGCGCTTGGCGATACGCTGAATCATTTCGTGGTTTGGGATATAGAGCACGAGGAGATTGTCTCTTGATGGCGCTGGACATGGACTACCCTCAATATGCTCAGTAAACTCCAAATGATAGCTAGCGCTTGGAAGGCCAATCATCAAACCATTATAACCTCGATGTCCTATGAAAGAGCCTACCTTCTCTAACCCTACCCCTTCACAATAAAATTTTTCAATTTCCTGTAATTTATCAGTCGGTCTAGCAACACGCACCTGCGTTACCTGTAACTCCGTTGTCCATTGTCTACTCATATTTTTCCCCTTTTCGATTATTATATAATCGAATAGCAAGAAGGAAGAACAGTCAAAGGTCTGAATAGAGTCTTATTTCATCCCCACTGTTCATACTGAAATAACGAGGAAATCACCAAAATACTTGCGATAGCGCATTACTCAATCACATTACATATTTTATCTGCCTTTTGTATTGGGTTTTCTTTCTTCATATAATACACCTCTGCTTGCCAGTATCTTCTATTGTACTTATCTATTCGCGCTTGCAAATCACCAATATACGAATCACGACTTAACACTCTTTCTTCCCTGATGGTTCTCGAACATTCTAAAAACAAAGTATAATCATAAAATCTTCTCCACTCGTGTCTCTGTAGAAATATCCCCTCAATCAGAAGAATGCTGTCTGCCGCTATGGACATATTTCTATTTGTGATTAAATTAGTGGAGCTATCGAAAACAGGCAGTAAGATCTCTGTATAGTTACAGTGAAGCTTGTTTAGGATATCATTTTTTATTAACTCAATATCCCATTGCAAGTAGTAATATTCATACCATTCAGCAAATCCTGTATTATAGCGTTTGTTACTTTCCACTATATGGTCATCAATATGTATCACATTGACCGGACATATACGCTTCAACCCATCTTCAAGCATGTTTACAAAAGTTGTTTTTCCTGCTCCGCCTAATCCATCAATTGCCACAATAAAAGCACGGTTTTTATTACAGCGTCGTCCAAATTTATAGATGATTGCATTTAACACATCTTGTATGCACATTTATGCCCTCACACTCCTATCCACATTACATTATGAAGATGATTAACATCCGTTCCTTGAACAATATTTAATCTACTCCCTCTCCCATTGAGCTAATAAAATGTATCTTTAACCTCGTAAGCGTTAGCATAAAATTTATTTTTAGAGCGTTGAATATTAAAAATAAATAATATAGTGGCTACGCATAACATTATTAAGGAGCCTGAAACGACAACAACTCTGATAGATAGCACTTCGGAAGCAACACCAAAGATAGCAGTGACAATAATGATTAGAAAAGCTTCCACTAGACCATAAATACTCCCTATTCTCCCCATAACATTCACAGGAATATTATTTTGATAAAAAGTATAAAAACCTGTATTTGCAAAGGCAGTTGCAAATGACACGATAAAAAATCCTATTGATGCTAGTAGAAATGTATATGAAAATGCGAACATTATATAACCACATGCAGTTATCAACGAACCCAATCCAATAAGCCAAGAAGTAGGTATTTTTTCAACAATTAGCGTATTCGTTAATGAACCGATTAATACCCCTGCACCAGCAATGCTCACTAAAATTCCATATTGACCTTCAGATAAAGAAAGCACCTGAGTAGCAAATGCAGCTTCTAAAGAATCCGTAGCTGTCATCATGACGATCATGGCACTAAATAAAAAGTAGATAGTCATGATATATGCATATTTCCCGCTAAATCTTAGAACAAGCTTCCAATCTTCTTTTAATATCTTAATCGATAATTTATTTTCTGCTTTCTCAACAAGTTGTCTAGAAGCTTCGACATTTGGCATTGCTAAGGTTATTAATGCAGATAGAAATAAAGCGATGGCATTGATATAAATAGCCATGTTAGGCGTACCTATTGTAAACATTAAGCCAGCTATCGCTGGGCCTGTCAAAAAGGCACCTGAATCCAATAAACTGCGCAAAGCGTTAAATCGTTTTCTTTGCTCAATTGGTATTAACTTCGTTATATAGGACATGGATGTTGGATGATAGATAGAACTGAAAATAGTGATTAAAAAAACCATACCATATATAAAAACTAAAGAAGATGCAAAAGTTAATACGACAATGAATAAAGCTTGCAACATATTCAGTACAATCATGAGATATTTCTTATTCAAACGATCAATTACACTACCTGACCAAATATTCGTACAAACTGTTGATAAAGCCCTAATAATATATAAGCCAGAAACAGCAAGAGCTGATTCTGTGATGTTCAATACAATGAGATTTAAGGCTATAAAATAGATCCAGCTTCCCACACTTGACACACCAATACTACATAATAAAATAATTGGGTACCGCCAAGTTTCTACTAATAATTTCAAATTCAATGCCATTCCCCCTTAGCTTTTCGTCAAATAGCAATCCATTTTAAGCAAAATAAAAAAATCTCATCCCCAAGACTTTAACGTCTTGGGGACGAGATTTTTAATCGCGGTACCACCCCTGTTTATTAATATGTCACCATATTAACCTTATCAGGTACAACAAACTATACCCTAGCTCTATAACAGGAGCTCCTGTCACACTATCCCCCTATTTGGGTTCCAATGTGCTGCTCAGAGGCTTGGTTCAATAAAATTTGTCTTACTCCCTTTCAGCTACCGGAGTTCTCTGTAAAGAATTAATTTTATTTACTCTTCTCTTCATTGCATGTAACACATTAAATTTTCCGTAAACTCGTTTCAATATATTTCTAAATAATATATATGATAACATTATCCCTTGTCAATACTTGGAACTACGGAAATGTGCGTTCCGATTCACACGTAGTATTAGACTGTTCTTTGTGGTTTTGCTGTGCATATAAAAACCAGCTCACTTAAAATAGCGACCTGGTTTCAATAAATATCTATGCTAGTGCCACAGTAAATGTCGCAGAGGTTTTCGCCTTCACTTCCTCCAATGATACGCCTTCCGTTAGTTCGATCAGCTTCATGCCTTCATCTGTAAAATCAAAAACAGCTAAGTCTGTGATTAATCTATGAACAACCCCTTTTCCTGTCAAAGGTAGCTCACATTCCTTTTTAATCTTCGATTCGCCATTTTTATTGACATGCTCCATAACGACAATCACTCTTTTTGCACCAACGACAAGATCCATGGCACCTCCCATGCCCTTCACCATTTTCCCCGGTATCATCCAGTTTGCAAGATCTCCTGTTTCTGAGACTTCCATGCCACCTAAAATAGCAAGATCAATATGACCACCACGAATCATGGCAAAGGAATCAGCACTGTCAAAAAAAGAAGCACCAGGCACAACTGTAACAGTTTCCTTACCTGCATTAATCAAATCAGCATCCACCGCTCCTTCTTCGGGGTAAGGACCAATACCAAGTAGACCATTTTCGGATTGTAAAAGAACATCATAATCAGCAGGAATTGCATTCGCCACAAGCGTTGGGATACCGATACCTAAATTGACATTCATGCCATTTTGTATTTCTTGTACAGCTCTATCTACAATTCTTTGTCTTGTATCGACCATCACGCTTCCCCCTTTTTCACAGTTAGACGCTCTATACGTTTTTTATAATTTTCGCCTACTAACACTCGTTGTACAAAAACGCCTGGTGTATGAATATGGTCAGGATCGAGTTCACCAACTTCAACAATCTCTTCTACTTCTGCAATTGTAATTTTCCCTGCCATTGCAGCTAATGGATTAAAATTACGTGATGTTTTACGATAAACCAGATTCCCAAGCTTGTCTGCCTTCCAAGCCTTTACAAGTGCAAAGTCACCGACGATGCCGTTTTCTAATATATATTCTTTACCCTCAAAAACTTTTACTTCTTTCCCTTCAGCGATCGGCGTTCCAACACCTGTAGCCGTGTAAAAACCAGGAATACCGGCCCCCCCAGCACGTATACGCTCTGCCAACGTGCCTTGTGGCGTTAATTCAACTTCAAGCTCCCCACTTAAAAATTGCTGCTCAAAAATTTTATTTTCACCTACATAGGATGCAATCATTTTTTTTATTTGTTTATTGGCTAATAATAACCCTAATCCCCAATCATCTACACCACAGTTATTACTAACAACTGTTAAATCTTTTGTACCCTGTTGTTCTAATGCTGAAATTGCCTTTTCAGGAATACCACATAGGCCAAAACCTCCTACAACTAATGTGTCTCCATCTTTAATATCAGCAACGGCTTCCTCAACCGAATTCCACACTTTCCCGATCCCCATATCGAAACCCCCTAAAATTGCTCGTTTATTAAGGAAAATTCTACATCATTATCATTTTATAAGTAAAGGAATTAATTTGAATACTATTTATTCCTAAATGGCATAACTCTTTTATTACTACTCTTCTTGCGAACTGATGGTTTTTAACAATTCCTTTAGCGCATAGGATTGATATGTATTTTTCTTCGTAATGACACCTAAACGCCAAGGCATTGCAAAATCAAGCAATGGAATATTTTTTACATTTTGGTTGGTTTGCTTAGCTGCAATCGAATAAGGTAAGAGTGTTACGCCTAAATTTGATGATACAAGTTCCACAATTAAATCCCATTGAGAGCTCTTATAGCCAATAATCGGGGTAAAACCAACGCTTTTACATGATTGAATCACATAGTCATGTAAGGTAAATTCTTCTGTGAAAGTAATGAATGATTCATTCTTCAAATCTTGCAGTAAAATATGATCTTGCCATGCTAATGGATGTTGCTCATTAATAAAAACAAAAAACTGATCCTCTACAAATGATTGAACCATAAATTTCTTGTCATCCGTTGGTAAAACAACAATACCCATATCAACTTCCCCATTCTCCACTAAAGTTCCTATGAGTTTAGCACCTCTTTCCACTAACTCTAAATGAACTTCCGGATAGTGCTTATGAAACTTGCTAGCAATCTCAGGGAAAAATAATGTGCCGATTAGTGGGGGTACACCTAATTTAATAGACCCTGTTTTTATGTTCAGTAAATCATCCAATAAACTATGTAAATCATGAACTGATCGCATAATTTTCTGTCCTTGTTTATAAACGATATTTCCTGCATCGGTTAATTCCACGTGACGCGTTGATCGATTTAATAATTCTACATGAAGTGTGTCTTCTAATTTTTTTATACTCTTGCTTATAGTTGGCTGTGATATGAAAGTTGCACTTGCCGCTTTCGTAAAGCTTCCATGCTCAACAACAGCCATAAGTGCCTTTAAATCTCTTAACTCCATCTAAAAACTCCTTATTTATTCTAATTTGTTATAAAAAAATCTTCAAAAGTCTCATTTAGTAATAAATTCGATGCAAATTTTTTTTAACCTTCTTCTAATAGTTAACTACGATAAATACAATAGCGATAAGGTTTTCTATATCTAAAATAATATTTAATTATGGTATTTCTGTGAACAATTCACAATAGTAATTCTATTTAAAGCTTTATTTATTGTTCTTTGCATCAATTTTCTCTATACAATTCTCTATATAATATTATGAATATGGGATGGTAGAAAAAGGAAGGGGGGGTTTTAGTGAAAACGTTAACTAAATTTTCGAATACTATTATGGAAAAGTATTTGCCTGATCCATACATATTTGGCACTATACTCACGGTGCTAGTCTTATTATTAGGAGTTACATTAACAGACTCTTCCCCACTTGATATGGTCACATACCGGGGAGATGGTTTTTGGGGACTGTTGGCCTTTACAATGCAGATGGTGATTGTACTTGCTGCGGGACATATTTTAGCTAATAGCCCCGTATTTAAAAAAGGCTTATCATCGATTGCTAGTAAAATAAAAACGCCAAGTATGGCTATTATTGTTACAATGCGATTGCACCGGGACTTATCTTAACACCCGCCGCAAAAAATAATATGCCACAAGATATGCTAGATATCTATTCTAAATTTAATGCGCTGCCCTACCGCGGTGAAGCTGATGATATCGGGCATGCAGTCGTTTTCCTTGCCTCTGATGAATCTAAATTCATGACTGGTCAAATATTGTAAATTGAAGGTGGTCATTATATTGCAAATCCAACAATTGCAGATACAAATGGTTTGCGAGTCAACAAAATAAAGCATAGCTAAAAATCTGCAAAGACACTTTTTTCTATAAAGATAACCATATGAAAAGCCCATATTTAATGGGCTTTTTCTAATGCAAGCTTAATGCCAAATCCAATTAAAATTGTACCCGTTAGTCCCTCAATAACAGTCTTCGTTGTAGGTCTTTTCATAAATAAACTGATTTTATCCAACAAGAATACATAGAACACAAACCATAGAGCTGTTATAGCAGTATAAATGAGACCCATGATCAGAAATGGCACAAATGTCGCGTTCGTGGCATCTACGAATTGTGGTAAAAACGTTAGGAAAAATACCGCTACCTTAGGATTCATAATATTCGTCAAAAATCCTTGCTTGAAACATGATTGATGTGCGTATTTATTATCGATTTGCGACTCATCATTTAACACAGGAGGCTGAGTGCGTATTGTTTTTAATGCCCATAATGTTTTTACACCCAAATAACATAAATATACTGCACCTACGTATTTTAAAGCTGTAAATACATATGCTGACTTTACAATAATTGCAGAAAGTCCAATAACTGCGGCTAACGTATGAATCAGTAAACCGCAGCATGAGCCTAGTATCGTTTGTATACCTCCCTTTCGACTAACGGTAAGCGTATTCTTTGTCGCAATGGCTGTATCTGGACCAGGTAAAATAATCAGCAACACACACATCAGTAAAAAAACTGATACGTTTACCATTTTTAATTCCCCCTTCAATATCTGAAAATTATAAAAATTATTCTACCATATGTACAGAAATACGGAAAGACAACCATAGATAAAAAATATCTTGCACTGCTATAATTGACACGAAACCCTAAGGTGTTATAAAATCATAACACCTTAGGGTTATATTTAAACAACAGGAGATGTTAGAATGACGGAACAATTACAAAATATTATAAAAATAATTACGCTAAATGCACCTATTGATAAGGTGTGGGAATCGGTTACGAATGCTGAAAAACTAGGATCTTGGTTTATGCCAAATAATTTTCAGCCCATTGAAGGGCATGAATTTACCCTACAATCCCCATTCGGACCTTCTCCATGTAAGGTGGAACAGGTGGATGCGCCACATTTCGTGCGTTTTTCTTGGGATACGGATGGATGGTTTGTAACCTTTGAACTTGAACAGGTTGGCGAACAAACAACATTTACATTAACTCATGGTGGTTGGAAAGAAGCATCTCATATCATACCAAAAGCTAAAACGTCAGCAGAAGCTGTTCGTGAAAAAATGGAAGGCGGCTGGACAATGATTATCAACCAAAGATTAAAAGAGGTTGTGGAAACCAAATGATACAGCTTGCTGAAAAATATGATGTTTTTCAAGCAATTGCTGATCCAACGAGACGTCATGTTCTCCAACTTCTTGCAGCGAGTGATAAGCCAATCGCTCATATCTCTGAGCATTTTGCCATTAGCCGTACTGCTGTCGTCAAGCATTTAAAAATATTAGAGCAAGCCGAGCTTGTATCTGCCAAAAAGATGGGTCGAGAGAAAATTTATACATTACATGCTGAACGCTTGAAAGAGATTGAAGACTGGTTACAGTATTTTGATTTATTCTGGGATAATAAGCTGGTCCAGTTACAAAACTTCGTGGAAAAAGAATAAATATAGATCCGATAGAAATACAAAATAATAAAAGAGCTGTCCGAATGAATTTCAGACAGCTCTTCATTTATCTCATATAAAATAATCCACCATTAATAATTTCAACTTTAATTTTCGCATCGTATTGTTCTTGTAATGCTTTCTTTTCGATCTCATAGCACTCTGGCTTTTGCTCTTCATCTTCATAAAAATAGTCTAATACGCGCTGATCGCGTTGCCACCTTTTTTTTGCCTCCACTGCCCAATCATGATTATCTTGTCCAATAATCGTATCGATTGCAGCGTCTAATCTTTGCAGGGCACGATTGGGCTTAATAATATATTGCACATGAAAAACATTCTCAGACTGAGTTGCATCCAATTCAATTTTACTCAATACCTCCTGAAAGTCCTCTAAAATCATGCCTGTCATTAAGTTCATGCCAAAAGAATACAGCATTTCTTTTGTTCGATCGCAACAATAGGATACTTTATAATTCACACCGAGCCAAGGTGTAAGCATGGTCTGTTCTTTAGCCGCATCAACTTTCTCAAACATTTGAACAAATGTCCCAAGCTCTCTCGTTGCTTGAAACAGCTGATTCAGTCTTGGAGAACCGAAATTCACTATTTCTCCACGAACGTTATTCGTTAGCGCCGTATGATCTGTAATAAATGTTACTTGTGCAGGGATTGGTTCACCATCCGTAGCTTCTACGTATTGCCAATAAAAGGGGCGATTCATAATTCTTTTATCCATATCAATGGTTAATTGTACTGTGAGATAATGGTCATCTTCACCTAAAATATGGCAATCATTTTCTGTGAAAAACTGTCTTAAATAACTGTGAACTTGATGTGGAAACATGGCGCTCCCTCCTCACATGTCAAACGGATTTTTTGAAATTTGTTAAGATAGCATCTAAGTCTCCTACTACCTTCTCAAATACATCGATTTTCGTATGGAGCAATGCCAATATATCTTTTTCAATCGTGTTTTCTATAGCCAAATTATAAATATGAACGTCATGTTCTTGCCCTAACCTATGCACACGACCAATACGTTGCTCAAGCTTCATGGGATTCCAAGGCAAATCGTAGTTAATGACATGATGACAGAATTGAAGGTTAATTCCTTCCCCACCTGCTTCAGTAGCAATGAGCACCTGCGCTTTTTCCTTAAAAAGATGCTTCATATAGTCTCGCTTATTTTTATTGTACTTGCCATTAAAAAGAACGCTCGTAATGCCTTTAGAATGTAAGTACCATTGCAAGTAGATTTGAGTTGCCCGATACTCCGTAAAGATAATGACTTTATCATTGGCCTGCTCTATAATTTCCAGCATTTTTTCTGCTTTAGAATTTACTTCTAAAGCCATTAATTTGGCAAGTATCTCTTCAATCTCTTTGGATTCCTTACTATCTTCGAGCATTTTTGATAAAGTTAAAGCCGTCGCTTCTTTGCTACTGCACATTTCCTTTTGCAAAGTAATTAATGAGAATGAGCCTGTAGAAAGCGTTCCTAGTAAATCATAAACTGCCTTTTCCTCATTAGTAAATTGAATTGGAACGATTTGAACACGACGTTTTGTCCACTCGATACCCGTGTCTTCTCTTCTATTTCTAACCATCACCTGATTAACTAACTCTTTCAAATAATCATCATGTTCTAAATCATGCTTGCTCGCTGAAAATGCTGATTGGAATGTTTCATAATTTCCCAGATGACCTGGTTTTAGTAAAGAAATCAAATAATATAATTCAAATACATCATTTTGAATGGGTGTGGCGGTTAATAATAAGCAAAACTTTTTCTTTAGGCTTTGTACAAATTCGTAAATTTGAGTTTTATGATTTTTTAATTTATGGGCCTCATCGATAATAATCATGTCATAATCTTGCTCATAAATAAGCTCTTTATGTGGGCTCTTTTTTGCCGTATCCATGCTCATAATTACAATATCATAGCGGTCAATTGGGCAATTCTTTTTATAAGCTATTGCTGGAATATGAAATTTTTGATTTAGTTCTTCTATCCATTGATTAATAAGTGAAGCCGGTGCCAAAATCAACGCTTTTTTTACAAGCCCCCGAATAAGGTATTCCTTTAAGATTAGACCCGCTTCAATCGTTTTACCAAGCCCTACTTCATCAGCAAGTATCGCTTTCCCGTTCATTCGTTCAATAACGGTTTCAGCCGCTTCTAACTGATGGGTGAGCGGCGTTAAATTGGGTAAATATTTAGTCGCTTGTAAACCCGTGAATTCGGGAATTAAATTCATTTTCAAATTATCATAGCTCATCTTGTACAATGTCCAACTATCCCATTTTTCAAGATTTTCTAATCGATTTATAAAGCCTTCTTCCCATTCGGACGACCTTTCTACTATCATGATCATCACCTCATGCTATTATTTCTTAGTTAGGTTGTCCAAAAAAGTAAAAGCTATGTTCATTTTTGCTCTTGTAAAAATATACATATGTGAAGTGAAATTCAGGTAACTTTTTAGAAACAAAATCTAAATATGTCCTTATATCTACTACCTCCAATAAAAACAAAGCCTATAATGAGCAGTTTCTAGCTATCAATCAAACAATTCTATAAGAATGATAGATACAGTCTATTAAATTGCGTATTTGAAATAAAATTTATCCAAATTCAAAGGATATTGGTAAATTTTAGTCTTTTTATAAACTTGTTTATTTCATACAATTAAAAGAGTATTCTGATTAAATATTTCAACAATATTTACTTATTATTACATGTATTAGCTACAATCAATTTAATATAAGGGGGATATTATGAATATTATTGAAGCTTTAACAGCAGCAATGCCTTACATTCATCTGGCACTCAAAGAAGAAGCCATGATGGCATTGGTTGAAAAAGAAACGGAAAGCATTGTTGTTCATCTGCCAGGAAAAAGAATAGATGCAGGCTATAAAAATGGTGATAAAATCCATCCTGATGATGCAAATCTTCATTTACCACTTAAGGGCCATAGTTCAGATTTAATTGTACCAAAGGAAGTTTATGGAGTGGATTTTAACGCCTTTGCATTCCCTGTTCGTGACAATGGGAAAGTTGTAGGCGCGTTGGCTTTTGGATTACCTATTGATCGTTCCTTAAAGATAGATAACTATATCCGATCGATGAATGACATTATTCACAACCTCCAAGATAAAGTACATACGATTGCATCCCATTCAGAAGAGTTAGCTGCCACAAGTGAAGAAGTTAATAAACAAGCGCAATTTGCTTTAGAAGATGCAGAAAAAACAAATGGTGTCACAGATTTGATTAAGAGCATTTCACGGCAAACAAATTTACTTGGGTTAAATGCATCCATTGAGGCTGCGCGTGCGGGACAACACGGGGCTGGATTTAATATCGTCGCACAGGAAGTCCGAAAACTTTCTCTTGAAACAACTACTGCAACAGACAGCATTGAATCATCACTACGCAATATCAACAATAATCTAGAAAACTTAAAACAAAATATGGGTCAAATTAATAGTGCCACTAATGAACAAGCTCAACTTGTCCATGATTTTAGCGAAATTATTGAAGAATTAAACACACTCAGTATTGAGATGAAAACTTTTTTGACTCAGTCATCAAGATAACATTTAAGGGGCTGTCCTAAAAGCCTTTCAAACATTGACAAGCTATACAGTAGAAATCCGCTTTGCTTTCCCGTAGGAGTCTAAGCGGATTCTTACCTTTACAAAAAAAGAATGACAGGATTTCGCCTAGCATTCTTTTTAGATTAGATTTTCTGAGGATTATTCTCAAACCTCGCAGATTCAAAATTTCACTTGGCTCGCCGTACTGTAGGAGTAGCCCGAATTTATTATTGAGGCATGGTTAACAGCATACTTCACATTGTATTAACGAGTTATTTGACATATGCTACCGCTCTTACTGGTGAAGCAGTTGAGTTTTTCAATTTAAGAGGCAACGCCATAAAAGTAAAACGTTCATTTAAAGGTAACTGCTCTAGATTAACTAGGTTTTCTACTATATAAATAGGCACACTCAAAAGCTTTAAATGCACTTCACGTTGCATATTGTCATGCACATCAATATTTGCTAAATCAAGACCTATGCATTTTACTTGTTTTTCAAATAACCAATCACCTGCACTAGTAGCAAAAGCATGCTCTGCGAAAAAGTCTCCTTCTCCCCACTTAGCTGTGCGTGTTCGTACTAATACAATATCATCCTTCTGTACAGTAATCCCTTGTCTTTGCTCAGCCTTTGAAAGCATTTCTGCAGTTACAGGCTCAAATGGATCTTTGAATGAAGATACATCGAGTAAGACAGCATCCCCATAAGTTTTTGTTAAATCCATTTCAGCCGTAGATTCTCCACCTCGAATAAAGTGAAGAGGTGCGTCAATATGTGTCCCACTATGATCAGACATACGTAAAAAGCGAGATTCAAATCCTTCACATGGCGCTACGTAACGATGACCTGAGTTGTCAAATGTAGATTCTTCTTGTATAGCGATCGGTGGATGTGATGTATAGGAAACTAAGCCATCATAAATTTCTAATGTTAAATCAATAATTTTCATTTATACTTCCTCCTTAAAATGAATCACAACTTTTCCATTTACTTTGTTTAGCGCACTTTCAAAACCATGAAGACTATCTTTAAATGAAACCGTATGTGCGACTAACTTATGAAATGGATATTTTGCATCCGCAGCCATGTGTAAAACCGCTTCATAATTTGCTTGTGTAATGCCATAACTGCCTTTAATCATTATTTCACCACGTACAATTTGATCCATTGGCACAGAAAATTCAGCTGCATTAATGCCGACTAATACAAGCTGGCCTCCTCGTTTGAGTAAACGAATGGCTTCTTTCGGAATTGATGGATGACCAGAACAGTCAATGATTGCATCATAGCCTGAAAACTTATCGTCAATTAGTGCCTCCATCGAAACAAACGTTGCTTGTACACCTATCTTTTTTGCTAACTGCAAACGACTCTTATCTTGTGGAACCCCTAACATATGTGTTTCTTCATTACCTGCTCCCACTAATATAGCTGCTACCCCCAACCCTATAGGACCTGGTCCAATTACTAAAATCGACTTTTTCTTGTAATCAGCTACTTTTAATACAGCGGTATAACTAACGGCTAAGGCTTCCGAAATAGCTGCCACTTCATCACTTACAGCATCGTCAATGACAATAATATTATTGAAATCTACTGCCATATACTCCGCCATACCGCCAGCCTCACGGAAACCATAGCGAAGAGCTTCCGTCGGTGTTTTTATATATTTATATTCATTGAAGTCACAGCAATTTGTTTCACCGCGTTGACAATAATCACACACGCCACAGCTTTTATATGGATTAATGACCACTCTTTTATTTAAGAGTGATGTATCACCAGAAGCTCCCATTGCTATTACAGTTCCTGTTACTTCATGCCCGAGCACAAGTGGATACGTGACCCAATCATAGCCACCATGTCCATCATACATATGCAAATCGCTCCCACAAATACCAACAGCACTCACCTTTAGTAAACACTCATTATGATCTAACTCCGGGACAGTATATGTTTTAAACTGAACATCCTTTTTCTTTGTTGAACACTTTACTAATGCTTGATATTCCATCACCATATCTACTCCTGTTCTGATTTCATAATCCTCGACAACTATAGAGGTTACTTCTACTGAACTATTTTAATAATATCTATTAATGTCTTTTCTTTTTGTGCTAAATATTGTTGCTTATCGATGGATGACCAATCGTAAAAGCCTTGATCGGATTTCATACCATATTGTTTTGCGTCTATTTTCGCATGATGTATCGCAAGTGGTTTCGTACCATTTTCTAAAGTTGGGTATACATAATCGACAATGGCATAATGCGTATCTAGACCATTTATATCCCGTTGCTCAAGTGGCCCTGTATTGGCTAACCGTACACCTAGGCTCATTTTAGCAATAAAGTCTAACTCTTCAGCTGTTACAATTCCCTTCTCAACCAAAGACATCGCTTCTCTAGCAAGTGCACTTTGTAATCGGTTTGCTACAAAGCCCTCTATTTCTTGTTTTAATAAAATTGGCTTTTTACTTATGCTCTGTAAAAATTGCATGGTAGCATTTGCCCGGTTCTGTGATGTATAAATGCTAGGAACCACTTCTATTAAAGGGGTAATATGTGCGGGCGAAAAGAAATGCGTCCCGATTAAGCGTTCTTTATGCATCATTTTTACTGCAATGTCGCTAATTAGATAACTCGAAGTATTGGTACAAAACGTAACTTCTTTTCCATAAAATGAATCCAGCTGTTTAAATAAAGCTTGTTTTACTTGTAAATTTTCAACAATAGCTTCAAAAACAAATGTTAAACCATCAATTTGTTCCAATTGCTGTAAAAAAGTGATTTGTTGTAAATCTGATTGCTGCTTCAATTGCTGTATTCTTTCTATATTAGGCTCATATAAATAGACATTCACGTTATATTGGATAAAATATTTCGCGATAGCCGAGCCCATAAAGCCTCCGCCTATTATCAGTACTTTTTGCATAGTTGGGTCTCCTTCTTTAAGCTTTACCTTGCTCATCATTCCAAATTACTTGTATGCCTACCGCATAAATACATAGCGCTTTAACTTCATCTAAAACAGTGGCATTCGCACCAAGTGAAACGGCATTTGCTTTATGAATCAGAATGCCTTTTTCATAGGCTTCACAAACGTTAATGGCATATAATAATAATTCCTTCAGTAATCGAGACACTACACCATCTCGCAAAGAAGTCGTACGCAGATTGCTATATTTTAATAATGTATCTGGTGCGTAATCTACTAAATATTGAATCCATGTTGGTAATACATCAAACTCTTCTTGATAGTAATCAATACATTCCTGCTGTGAGGAAAATGCAGCTATCTCTTTCCTCTCTTCAACAACCACAACGTCCCCTTGAAGCTCAATTGCATAGGAAATCGCTTCTATCCCAGATAACCAAGTGGGAATGCCTCTAGAAATAATGGCTGATGCAATCAGTTCAGCAATTTCAGGGACGCTATTACCTGCTTCAACTGCCCGCTCTACGAAATACAGCATTTGTCTTTCCTCACGGCGTGCTGCAAATAAACTTACAAGTATCAGTGTTTTGTCCCTTTTTGTTAATGTACCTTCTGTTAGGAGCGCTTGATACATCGTCGACATTCATATTCCCCCTTTTATAAAAAAGCTGACTAAACAGATCAATTAAATTTTGATACAAAAAAAATTCGCTCTCCTTCCGCGGACGATCCACATGCCTCACAAGTGCTAATGCATCTGCGGAGGCTCGCTTGGCTCGCTTCCCACAGAAGTTTAGCGAATTTTTTGCTGAAATCCTATAATACTATTACTCTTTAATTTGGAGCATCTACCGTTTTAATACAGTCCTCTCGGCTACAGTAAATATGACCAAGCTAACATTGCCATAATGTAAATAATACCTACAAAGAACATAATCATAACCAGGAAGCCCATAATATCTTTTAACTTCAAACGAGAAAGTGCTAACGCTGGTAGAATCCAGAATGGTTGTACTAAATCGTTCCAGGCATTTCCTAACATAACGGACATTGATGTTTCAGATAAAGATGCGCCTAACTCTTTTGCGGCATCAATCATGAATGGCCCCTGTACTGCCCAGTGTCCCCCAGCTGAAGGTGCAAAGAAATTAATAAAGAATGAACTAATTAATCCCCAAAACGGCAGCGTATGCTCGTTGGATAAGTCAACGAATACTTTCGCAATGGTATCTACTAAACCAGAAGCAGCCATAATTGCCATAATACCCGCGTAGAATGGAAATTGCAGCACAATCCCTGAAATTGTTTTAATCCCATCTGCTAAATGCTCAGCATAACGTGCAGGCGTCCCTAGTAAAATAATTCCTAAGAATAAAATGATAAAGTTTAAAATATTTAAGTTTAATGAATTACCGTTTGTGAAATATATTACAATATAAATCAGACCTAACGCACCAATTGTGTACGCTAAAATGCGACTATTATTCAATTTATTTGCTAACGTATTATCGACTAATAGATTTAATTTTACTTTTGGTTGATCTGCATACAATGCTGGATCAATCTCCACAACGTTTTTCGGATCTTTTGGATGCAACATCGCATTAAATAAAGGCAATGTAATTAACAGCACGACCGTTGTAATAATCATAGGTAAGCTAAAAATTGTTTCTGATAATGTCACTAAGCCCATTGCATCTTCCAAGAAGTGACCTGGAGTGGAAATTAAAATTGGAATCGAAGCCGATAAACCTAGTCCATAGAAGGTAAATCCAGAATAAGCTGCTGCAATGATCAGCGGGTAATGGACCCCTTTAACTTTTAAAGCTAATTTTTTTGCAATAATCCCACCAATAACTAAACCAAATCCCCAGTTTAAGTAACTACCAATACCCCCAACAAGCGTTGCAACGATAATTGCCATTTTTGGCGTATGCACCATACTTGCAATCTTGTTTAGCAATTTATCTGTTATAGGTGCTGTAGCTAGTACATATCCCATTGCAAGAATAACAGCCATTTGCGTAGTAAATGCTAATAAATCCCAAAATCCCCCACCCCAAGCAGTTGTTAAATCCACAAAACCAATATCCTCAATTACTAATGCCAAAACAAACGTTAGTAATGTAAGCCCAATCGCAAATACAAATGGATCTGGTAAATACTTCTTCATTATATCTGTGAAAAAATTTGTTAACTTTTCCATACTAATTCCCCCTTGATGTGTTGAACTAATTAATTTTTGGAAGTACCTCTTTATTGCGTAAAACATGATAGAATTAACTTACAATCTATACATTTTGGAGGTCATTTCCTTGCAAAAATTAACTAGTATTTTAGTGACCGCTTATGCAAAAGCACCCCAAGGCACGTCCATGTACGAGATGTACAAGCATGCCGGTATTGTGTTAGAAATTGATAAAGAAACCCATAAAATTATTGATGCAGAATTTACTTTCATTACTAATCTTGCACAAGACTTCTTTAAACGTATGTTGATTGGCTTTGATATTACAGCCAATATTGATGAATTAATTGCTCGTGTAGATGAGCACTATTATGCCCCATCAAGTGGTTCAGTCGTAGTTGCTCTAAAATCTGCACAAAAGAGATACCTTGAAAAAATTCAAAAAGATAGTTAAACATTTCACCGAGTCCATTGTACTCGGTGTTATTTTATGCTTGGCAGTTTTCAACGATTGTTGTCACACCAAGTCCCCCTGCGATGCATAATGTGACTAAGCCATAACGTTTCCCTGTTCGTTCAAGCTCATAAATAAGCTTTGTCATTAAAATAGCACCGGTTGCCCCGATAGGATGCCCCATAGCAATAGCACCACCATTTGGATTCACCCGATCTATATCTAAAGCAAGTTCATTGATCACTGCGATAGATTGTGCGGCAAAAGCTTCATTTAATTCAATAACCTCGATGTCTTGAATCGATAAATTTGCTTGCTTTAATGCTTTTAATGTAGCTGGAACTGGGCCGATTCCCATAATAGATGGATCTACACCAGCGGCTGCTTGTGCCAGTATTTTCACCTTGGGTTTGTAACCTAGTTCTAGTGCTTTTTCTTTCGACATCATTAATAATGCCGCGGCACCGTCATTACGCCCGCTACTATTGCCTGCTGTTACTGATCCACCTTTACGAAATACTGGCTTTAACGTACTTAACTTCTCTTGACTCGTTAAAAATGGATGTTCATCTTTTTCAAAAATCTCTACTGATTTCCGTTTTTTCACTTCGTAAGGAACTATTTGTTTTTCAAAATAACCTTCTTGTACTGCATGAGCTGTACGTTCTTGACTACGATGTGCAAATGCATCTTGCTCTTCACGAGAGATCGCATATTTTTCTGCTAAATTTTCTGCTGTTTCAATCATCGTTGAAATACCGTAAACTTCAAACGGTTGAGAGCCTGGTTGACTTTCTGTATTCGGATCTAAGATAGCCGCATTACCAACACCATAACCATAGCGTGCATTTCGTAAGTAATACGGTGCTGTACTCATAGATTCAGTTCCACCTGCTATAATAATATCGCTGTAGCCAAGTGCAATTTGCTGTGCCGCATTATTAATGGATTGTAGGCCAGAACCGCACTGGCGATGTACTGTATAACCTGGAACTGTAATTGGTAATTCAGCACGTAAAGATGCAAGGCGTGCAACATTGGATTGATCAGCACTTTGTTTTGCTTGTCCCAAAATTACTTCATCAATTAGCGTTGGATCTAGTTTTGTACGATCAAGGAGTGCATGAATCACTTTTGAACCAAGAATATCCGCTGTCTCATTGAGTAATGAACCACCTAACTTACCAATAGCTGTTCGAACGCCTTCTACTATAACTACTTCTTTCATGCTTTTTCCCCCTATTTCAGTGCATTGACAAAACTTGCTTCCGTACTTGCCTCTACTTGCTCTAATGTTATGTCAGGCATTAATTCAACCAAATGTAACTGTCCATCTACATAGTTGAAAACAGCCAACTCCGTAATAATCGTATCAACGCTACGTGTTGACGTAATCGGATAAGTGCAATCCTTTAAGATCTTACTTTTCCCGTCTTTAGATGTATGCGTCATCGTGACAATTACCTTTTGTGCTCCGATTAGTAAATCCATCGCACCACCAACACCAATAATATTTTTACCTGGTACTGCCCAGTTAGCGATACGTGCTTGCTCATCTACTTGTAGTACGCCCAAAATGGCTACATCTACATGCCCCCCTCGAATCATGCCAAATGACTCTGCACTATTAAAAAAAGATGATCCAATCGCTTCTCCAACTGGCATCTTTCCGGCATTCACTACATTCGGATCGATCTCCTCTTCATCAACACCTACAACTCCGAGCATGCCATTTTCTGTATGAAAGTGAACATTGTCATTTTCTACGTACTTAGCCACAAGTGTGGGAATTCCAATCCCTAAATTAATAATTTGTCCGTCTTCTACTTCCTTAGCAGCTCTTTTTGCTATTAGCTCCTGAATTGGATTAGCCATGTTCCACGACACCTTCCTTCGTTAAAATCTTTTGCGCTACAATTATGCGATCAATGAATAAGTGTGGCGTAATGATATCGTCACTGCTTAGTTCGCCCGCTTCTACAATTTCATCGACCTCAACAATTACTGTCTTTGCAGCAGTTGCCATAATCGGATTAAAATTACGTGCGGTTTTGTAATACACTAAATTACCAAGCTTATCTGCCTTATGTGCACGAATAATTGCAACATCCGCCTTTAACGCTTCCTCAAATACGTATTCATCACCATTGATGACTTTTGTTTCTTTGCCTTTCGCCAAATCTGTACCGACTGAAGTTTTCGTATAGTAACCACCAATCCCTGCACCGCCAGCTCGAATCGATTCAGCTAATGTACCTTGGGGTAATAAATCAATTTCTATTTCTCCTCGTTGGAATGCCTCGCCAACATCTCGATTCCCAGTAAAGTAAGAGCCAATTGCTTTTTTTACTTTCTTTTGCTCTAGCAATTTACCAAGACCCTTTCCTTTTTCCCCCAAATTATTACTGATAATCGTTAAATTATTTACGTCTAACTCTACTAGTGCATCGATTAAAGTGAGCGGACCGCCTACTAAACCAAATCCACCAACCATTATCGTTTGACCACTCTCTACACAAGATAAAGCTTGTTCTACTGAATCATAAATTTTCATTGTATTCACTCCGTTATTTTTGGATAAGAGCATCACTAATTTCAAACCAAGATGGAATGCCTGCTGTTAATAGGCAAATATAGCCTAGCTCTGCCAATTCCGCTTCTTCTACACCTATTTCACGTGATTGTTTCGCCCAATAATCTGTTTCTGCATTTTTCAATACGGTTGTGTAAATGCCTGTCATTAAAATATATTTCATTTGTGTTGATACAACATTGCTATCAAGTAATGCATGTTTTAAAGCGTTTTCATCTTTAGCCTCAAAGCAACTCAATAATTTCTCAAAATACGTCTCACTTTTATCTTTCGAAGCAAACGTACTGTAGTAGCGCACAATATCAATCGCCGGTGCTTCATGCGAAATTTTGTCAGCACTCGTATTCGTTAGTTCTAACGCATAGTCAAATGACTGCAAGCCGATTTGTAACGCTTCTTCTCCACCAAAGTTAAATGCTACGAGTAAATACTCGATCAATTCTTCGAGTGTGGCACCACCATCAATGGCGCCTTTCGTGTGATACACCATACTGCGTGCATAATGTCTTGCAGCATTTATTCCGACTAGCAAAATATCTTTTTCTTTCACAGATAGTACACCAGGTGCCATTGCTGCTCCACGAAGTGCTGTATAGTGGTCTAGCATCGCTGGATTATAATCGTGCATTTTTTGCACCCATCCTGGTACAACATCATAAACTTTTTTGAAATACTCTAGTCCTGTTGCCATCTAATAACTCCCCTTTTTAGAAAATTTGAATAAAAAAAGGCCACACTTCCCCAAAAGCACGGCGTTTACCGTACGTTAAGAAAAGTGTAGCCAACAGTCAAGCAGGGAAAGTAGAAAAAGGTCTTTTTTCTAAAGCTGCTCGATAGGCATTTACTATTTGTTATTTAATTATTCACATAAAATTTAAAAAACTGCAACTCTTTTTTTTAGAAACGCTCTAAAAAGCGCAGTATTACTGGGTTAACATCTTTTCTTTCTTCAAAAACCAAAGTGTAATGATTACTATCCGAAGTGAATTTCCAAATATTTTTTGCATATTTGAGCGTTTCTGTATAAGATTCAGCTAAAAATAATGCGGGCATTGCTCCAATACCACCAGTTGAATGAATTAAAAGTATTGGACATTCCACTTTTTCAAAAACTTCTTCAGGCTTGTAGTCATAAAAACTTTGGAAATCTAAACGAATTTTATCTTCGTCAGACTTATTTTCCCAATGTCCATCTTGTACTGCAATCTCATAACGCCCAACACTTGTTAAATGATCTGTCCATTCAACGCCTAGCCGACCATAAATTGCTTTTATTTCCTCGACATATGCGTCTGCTGTTTCATAAGGCTTACTAATTCGGCCCAATGAAGGCTCAACAATTTGACGTTGATGATCTGTACAAGTGGCAGCTCCATCAAGTAAGATTACACCTTTTATATCTTGTCGTTTACTCGCAACATTCGCCATGATAAATGCACCCATTGAATAACCCATTAAAATCGGTCGTTCTATGTTTAATGCATCAATCAAGGCCAATATATCTTGTGTATGTAACTCAATACCTGTATTTGCAGGTGCCGGTGCACTATTGCCACGCCCTTTTAAATCAACCGAAATAAAACGATACTCGCCTTTTAAAAGTTCAGCATAATAATGCATTTGCATATGGTTCCCTGTTAAGCCATGTACCGCAATAATCGTACCTTTCTCACCTGGATAATCTGCAAAATGTAATGCACCACCATTTACATTAATCGACTGGTATATCATTTCCATCATCCTCCTCGTAAAATATAAAGTTATTTTTACATTGTTATTTTAAAAAAGTCAAAAATTTTTTTCTGAAGTAATACATGTTTTACTCCCTTTTTAAAAAATTCTAAAAAGATGTTTACCTACTGTTCTTGGCGAAAATATTATTTTAATATAAATAAATCTTTTATTTCATTTCCAATTTGCACTAAAATAATTGCTATCTATATGACTTTAACTAAAGTTTATATTTTTCCAATTTAATGTACTTAAAAGTTATTTTATGCTTTGTATAATAAGAAAGAAAATACCAGCCCATAAATTTACTTTTAATGAATAAAATATACTATTCTATCGCTGTTTGTTACACTATTTGAAAAAGCAAATAAGGAGTCTCCATGATTAGAAAAAATAGAAAAATATTTATTTTACACGAGATTTATGGCGTGAATGATTTTATTCGGGAACAGGCTCTTGCATATAATGATGCGTATACCGATGTAGAATGTATCCATTTTTACTCTGATGAAAAAATTTTCTCATATACTCAGGAAGAAGAAGCTTATGCACATTTCACAAATGAAATTGGTTTTGACGCTCCCTTAAAAATACTTGCTAGAAAGCTTAAAACTGCTATCCAGCAATATGACAAAGTACTTGTTATCGGCTTTAGTATAGGCGCAACAATTGCTTGGCGACTTTCTACACTACCTTTGCATCGTGTTGTATGTGTATATGGCTCACGGATTCGCCAATATCTTGATCTGCAACCAAGCTGTCCGACACTGATTCTTTTACCTAGTCATGAAAAAAGTTTCAATGTGCAAGACCTGAAACAGGCACTAAATCACATACAATATGTTCAAACTATTCAATTTCCAGGTGAACATGGATTTATGGATTGTTATAACTCTGCATATCATTACGAAAGTGCTATTCATGCACATACGTATATAAAAAATTTTATATAAATCTATTATCTGGTGGAGGCTATCACTTTGAATCAACAACAACTTTTAGAAATCGACCCTTACACTGAATCAGGGAATGTCATTTATCCAAGCTTTCAACTTCCTTTACATACGGGAACTATTGTTGGCATCTATACAGATGTAACGAAAATTAATACTTTGATGCAATGGTTTACAAATCGAGAAAATACATATACGCATGTACGTGAGAGTGCATTATATGAGCGACTTACTGTAAGCGAATATATACAGTTTTCTATGAAACTTTTTACAGCTTCTATTCAAAATAAAGAGGATATATTAAAGCTGTTTTCTTTGACTGAACAAAAAAGTAAAAAGATTTATAAGCTTCCTAATGGCGAAAAACAAAGTTTAAAATTGCTGCATACATATCTAAGCTCAGCAGCCATTCAAATAATTGAAGGGCCCTTTCAAAACTTAGATGAATTTTCAAAGCAAAATGTTCTCAAGTTTTTGATTGCTCTTCAAAAACAAGAAAAGATCATTGTTTTACTTTCGAACAATTTGGAGGAACTAATTATTTCGAGTAATGAAATATATAGATTAGATGCATTAGGTTTACATGCACTTGATGTAAAAGAGGATGAATTTGAAACAGTCTCCACTCCTATCGAGAATGCACCAATAAGGCTTGATAAAATCCCAACAAAGAAAAATGACAAAATCATTTTGTTTAATCCGCCTGAGATTGATTACATTGAGAGTGTTGAAGGTCTCGTTTGCGTTTATGTGGCGAACGAAGCCTATCCATGCACATTATCCCTTAATGATTTAGAACAAAAATTGACACCATTCGGATTTTTTAGAAGTCATCGTTCTTATATCGTTAACCTACAAAAAGTACGAGAGATTATTACTTGGACCCGTAATAGCTACAGTAATGGTACCATTCATTATTTTAGGTATTTTATTTATAATCGTTTTACTAATTCAACAATCTTTCTTTATTTTGTTAGAAAAAATGCAACGCGATACCAACGCATCCATGTTTCCACTTGTGTTTTATGCCTTATATTTAATTCAATTAAAACCTGCTTCGTTGGTATACCAGCCAATCGCATCTCAATAGCCTTCATTTTTACTTCGTATGAATAACTCACTCTTGTTCCCATAGAAAAAACACCTCCTAATTGAAGTTTAGGTACCTAAACCCGTATACCCGATTTCAATTGAAGATGCTTTTTTTATTTGTCTATACTCTTGGGGTCCGTCCCCTTTTTTTGTTTTCTTCAAGCAAATCTTCTTCTAAGCGTGAAATTTGCCTCATTTCAGCAACACCTCTTAGGTTTGATACTGACAATAGTTATGTTTAAGCTGTAAATTTATCGTATTTATAAACATCATGACTTTATTTTAAACCTACTTCATAATTTTCTTCGATTTGCAATACTGGTGGCTGTTCTTTAAGTCCTTTTGTCAATGCAAGTAAATAAATACAGCCTATTATTAACCAACTTACTCCAAGTATTTTTGAGTGGACATCAAGATTTACCAGCAGCAAAATATTAAAAGAAGCACCTAAAATAGGAATAATTAAATATAAGATAGTTCCTTTTATCGAGCGTTCTTTTTTTCTAATATAATAATGAGCAATTACAGCAATATTAACACAAGTATACGCTAGAAACGCCCCGAAATTAATAAATGATGCTACAAGCTCTAAACTTAAAAATAAAGCAAGCAAAGAGAAAACACTAATGAACAGAATATTATTTACAGGTGTTCTATATTTCGGATGCAGGGTGCCAAAGAACTTTTTAGGAAACTGTCCATCTCGCCCCATCGTATAAAGGACTCGTGATGCACTTGCCTGGGAGGACATCGCACTACCCAATACAGCTAAAGCGTAAAGAGCAAGGTATATTGAATACATCACCTTTCCACCAACAAAATTAATAATTTCGTAGGCAGCCGCATCAGGACTATTAAAGGTCTGATACGCTGGCCATATAAGATGTGAAAAATATGAAACACATGTAAAGATTAACCCACCACCAAGAGTAATTAAAATAACAGCTCGTGGAATTGTTTTTTTAGGGTTCACTGTCTCTTCTGATAACGCTGTAACTGATTCAAACCCTAAGAAACAAAAACATAATAATGCTGCTCCAGCTATTGTATAACTATAGGGTTCTTTTGAATTAAAGAACGGCTCAAGAGAAAAAAGAGTGGCCGTGCTTTCTCCCATCAAAATTTCCTTAATAGAAAAACCTATAAAAATAAGAATAAAAAGAAATGCAAAAATCGTTATTAATGCGTTTATACTGGAAGCAAACTTCAATCCTTTGATATTAATAAATGTGACGAGCATCAGCATACCTGCAATCCAGACGTAACTAGGAATTATAGGAAAGGCTGCCGAGAAAAAAATACCAAATGCCAAATAATTTACATAGGCATAAATAAATAATCCATTAAGATCACCCATCCGACAAGAAATCCGACAGAGGGATTGATTGATTTTTGCGTGTAAACATAAGCTGATCCTGAAGTTGGAAATGCAGTTGCCATTTTCCCATAACTATAAGCTGTGAACATCATTACCACTGTTGCAACTATCATTGCCCCCGGAACCATGCCGTGGGAAGTATTAGCCGCAATACCATACATAGTAAAAGCTGTGGTTAATCCCATAAATGAAAAACCAAACATTACAACTGGAATGAGTGTCAGAGTTCTATCTATTTTTCCTATATTTGACATGACAAACACCCACCCCTTTCCCCTATTTAACCCCTTTTTAAAAAATAGTGTTTATTGTATTACTTCCATAGCTTTATTAATAAGTAGTTTTCTAGAAACCATAAAAAGATCAGTAAGATGCTAGGTTAGCATTCTATGAATTGTCTAGAATTTTTTCCTAAACTTATTTACCTATTCCTTGCAAAGATTCTCGTCAGCAGGTTGACAAAGATAATTCATTGAAATGTATATTACATCTTATATAATTCCAATCTTCACGAAGGTATCTTTACTGACCTTCAGACTTTTTAATTGGTAGAAACATGTTCAATAACAATAGATATGAAAAGTAGAAATATGAGATTGCTCTAAAGACATTTCATTATTTGGACGATAGTAACTCCATTTTTATATCTGTATAAGGCATGTTATGATTGATCCCAACCTCGTGATGAACAATTTCACCGTTCAGAGTACTGATACAATTTTTTACTATTACATCATTTTCTATAACATCCTTCAATCCATCATTCGAAATATTCATAATATACTGACCGGTTGTCATCAACATTATGTTTGTCGAGGTTTGTGGACATAATGCAGGCATATTTGGGACACAGTAATGTAGAACATCTAGTTCATAGTAAATTGGTTCCTCTAAAGTCGTATAACGTGAAGTTTCGATTAAACCGGCTCCAGTGATATCAATAATCATAGAATAAGGTTTCATTTTACTGACCATCTCGCGTGTTATAAGAGGCTCAGTTACCCCTGGCAACGGATATATTGTATTAATTAAAACATCACTTTGAATAAGCTCTTCGAACATTAATTCTTCATCCCAATACAAAACGTCCACCTGAGGCAACTGATTGTTCAAATAATCCATACGTTTCATTGATGCTTCTATTATTGTCACATTTAATCCGAGACCCACGGCAACTTGCGCAGCATTGAGTCCAGCATTGCCACCACCAAGAATGAGTACGTTGCTCGACGGTAAACCAGCCAATTTTCGTAGAAGTACACCTTTTCCACCATTTCCATACTGTGCATATTTGACTGCTTCAAGCATTGCTAATGTTCCTGCGATTTCACTCATTGGTTTAATCGTAGGTCTAGTTCCATCAGGTAAAACGATTAATTCCATTGATATTGAAGTTACCTTTTTATCTAGTAACGCTTGTAGCATTTCATGATCCACATCTTCCGCTAAATGGAACCATGCCATTATCATTTGATTCTCTTGAAGAAGGTCATATTCATAGGGTTGAAGTTCTTTCACTTTAACAACAAATTCTGCCTTCTCATAAACCTCTTCAATTGAGTTTACGATTTTTGCTCCAGCCAAAACATAGCTCTCGTCACTAAAACCACTAGCATCACCTGCCGAGTTTTGTATTAACACTTGATGACCGAAGCTTGTTAATTTTTTTACCCATGATGGATTTAACCCCACTCTAGTTTCTGCAGTTTTTAATTCTTTAGGAACTCCTATTATCATTGTGCATTCTCCTTTTGAAATTTATTTGTGTGAATATTATAAATATTACACATGAATAACAACCTTTGCATTGGACACGAGGTTAAATTTTTATTATTTTATTTTTAACTAAGAGCAATAAATAAAATACCTCAAGGCAGGTCAGCTGAACTTTCCTGAATACAACATTAGTAAAAAAAGTAATAATTCTTCCATTATTCATCTATTGTCTGGTCGTTTTCATTTTAAATAAACAAGTGTTATTCTATTGAATAGATTAATAACTGATCAAAAAAGCTTTAAATGGATATATTACGATAGATTCTCAGTTAAAAAATACTTTTGTAGACACTGATCCTGTTACTTAGATTAAACAGAAAAATGACTCCATATTTTATGGGATTAGATTTTCTAGTATAGTTGTAATAAAATTACTCTATCAACAGTAAATAAATCGAGGAGGTACATATGCTTACTGTACAAGATGTACTTAAACGCTCACTCTTTTCAAAGACGAAGGTAGTTGCGGGTGCAAACGGGTTGCAACGTCAAGTCAAATGGACGCATGTTCTTGAAATCCCTTTTTTTGATGATACCATCTTTCAGGGAAGTGAACTGATACTCTCCACTGGCTTTGGGTTTGAATGGAGAGACTCCTCCAATACTTCATTTTTGTTTAATCTTATCGAACGCAATGCCTCTTGTTTATGTATAGAACTTGGACACTATTTCGAAGAGATTCCTAAAGAAATGATTGAGATGGCAAATGCGTATAACTTTCCAATTATTATTTTCGAAAAATTCGTAAATTTCGTAGAAATAACACAAGATATACATTCGTTTATCATTAATGCTCATCATGAAAAGTTGGTTGAATTAGATTCAATTTCAAGAGAATTCCATTCTTTGTCACTCACTACACATGGATTATCAAATATATTAAAACTATTGCAACAGAAGACTGAAGCATCAATTATCTATCTTCCTTTAGAAGGAACGCCTTTTTCGATTCCAAGCTTAAATAATGATATTATGGAGCAAATACTCCAAATTATTTATAAAGATAAGGATAAATGGAATTACAGAATTACAAATGATCCTCCCTTTGAATGGAAGATGATAAATCGTACTATCCTTCTCCAACCAGTTGGGGCAATGGACCAAATCTGGGCGTACCTTGTAATGGTTTTAGATCGTAAATCGGATGAGTTTGATTCCCTATTACTTGATCGTGCTTCCCTCGCAGTTTCACAAGACTTATTGAGAAAATATTATTTAGATGAAAAGAGATTACGTTTAGAATCTACATGGTTAAATGATTTAATTTATGGACGAATTAATAATGAGGAACAAGCATGGGGCTTTACTTCGTTAACATCTAAGCGCAATTCCATTCGTTATCGAATTGTAATCATTGAGATTGAAGAGGCATTCCAACCGTCTTCATTAAGTTTATTGGATGAAGAAAATGAATCTGCTATTTATCATTACTCTTTAAAAATTCGTTCTGAGTTCGAAAAATATTCTTTTACACCCTATATCACATCAAAAAGAAATCAAATTATAGTATTAGCTATTGATCTGGGAACAACAAATTCCTCTAAAGAACGTATCTTGAAAGTGGTCGATACCTTACTATTTGTTAGAGTTGGTGAGTCTAGCCAAATCCGTATAGGAATTGGACGACAATACCAATTACTTTTAGATGCTCATAATAGTTTTCGAGAAGCACAGTTAGTTTTAAATTATCCCACATTTTCAACAAGTGCATTTTATGAAGACCTAGGCATATATCGTCTGATTCAATTAATTCAGCAGAATCAAGATACAGCCAGTTTTATTGAGGACTATCTCTCACCGTTAATTTACTATGATAAAGAGTACGGAACAGAATTGCTTCTGACTTTAGCAAAATACTTTGAGTTTGATCGATCAAAGAAGCTTACGGCTCAAGATTTATATATTGTAAGACAAACACTCTACCATCGGCTGGAAAAAATAAAAATGATTCTTAATTTTGATTTTGAGGCACCAGAGAACAGATTGAATGTTGAAATAGCTTTGAAAACATATCAATTTACACAACAAGGAGGAGTATCTTCGAAGTAGTTATCAATCGAAAGTAAATGTAAATAAATGTATGTTAAACTGTCGGAATTCTGAAAAAGGCATTTTGATTTATACTAGAAAGCTTATTTGTTGATTCATGAACTACACCAAGATTATCAAATAGGAATCTTCTTATTCCGATAACTTATTTCCTTACTGTCGATTTAAAACAAGGCTGTTAGTTGAATAAATTATTTACTCTAACTATTAAAGAAAAATCATATAAATCCTTATAATTTCAACTTTCTTATATAACAATTCATTTCGGTAATGCAAGCAGCATCAAAATCACCACTTCGGTAATAAGCTTATCTAGGAATAGATGGTCATCCTGATATGATTCAAGGGGATATGTATTTACAATGGCAGTTTGTTACAAATGGTTTATATTGTGGGGATCCAACAGCCTACAATCACCCGTTACACATGGAGCTTGAACCACACGCAAAGGATTGGCATCTCCTATTACAGCTTGATTCGGAAGATGGCCTCGGCTATATGTGGGGCGATAGTGGCAAACTCTACTTCTGGATTCGCAAGGAAGACTGCAAAAATAAAAAATTCGATAAAGCCTGGACTGTTTTGCAATGCTATTGACTATTTATATGTATTCTAAGAGTTGAGATAATAATCCTTATTGATACAGATAGGTAAGCCTTTGAAGTTATCGCTGGCTTTTCCCCCTGTTCACACCGTACGTGCGACTTTCACCGCATACGGCGTTCCAA
>NZ_JBNNLZ010000034.1:0-46013 GCF_050272295.1 Lysinibacillus sp. NPDC048646 | reverse complement strand
AACTTTAAATTTTAAGAAAGAGGAGCAAAGGCGTTATTAAATTTTTGCTATCTAAAAATGAAGAAAAATTTAGACGTTCTTCCTTTTGGAATAAACTAAATTCAGAAGAGAGTACTAGTTGATGGTAGCGAAGGCGGCGACCATAGCCGTGTACTTAAGCTAATTCAATGATTTTTAATAAAAAGTGCCTCTTTTAAGTTAGTATTAAAACGACAACTTAGAGGAGGCTTTTTATGGACAATCAACATAATTTATATTTGAAAGAATGTTTTCAACTTTTTCTACCTAAAAATCTTGAACAGCTAGCGAAGGAAACTGGATTTATTAAACGGGAGCGTCAATTTTCCGCTTCCGACTTTTTATCACTTGTATTTCGACAAAATGCTAATCTTGTTCAGCCCACATTAAATACTTTATGCCGCGATTTAGAGAACCATAATATAAATATCACCAAATCAAGTTTAAATAAAAGATTCACTACTGAAGCAGTCGATTTTTTTAAGGCTCTATTTGATCGTCTATTTCAATATCAATTTCAGGCGCCCTTGGCGAAAATGAAGTTAGAAAAAAAATCCCCATATAAACGGATTCGAATTATAGATAGTACCAGCTTTAAACTCCCAAAATCATATGAAAATAATTATAAAGGAACGAGAGATGCTGGTGCTAAAATACAATTTGAATTTGATTACTTAAGTGAAAAATTACTTTGGTTTAATTTAGATGAAGGGAAATCTGCAGACACTCCCGCAGGATTCGAACGACTAGCTAATTTAGAAAAAGGGGATTTATTCTTGCAGGATTTAGGCTACTATCATTTGGATTTATTTGAACAAATTCATCTATCTGAAGCCTTTTATCTTTCAAGAGCTAGAATGGATTCGCAGTTCTTTATAGAGGTTGATAATCCACCTCGTCATCCAGATGGTTCCTTCATTGAAAAACAACGCTATCAGCGTTTATACATGGAAGAAGAATTGAAAACATTACCTAGGGGACAGTATCGAGAGTGGAATAAGATTTATGTGGGAAGACATAAAAAAATGCTCACACGTTGCATTATTTATCGTCATGATGAAGAACAAGAAGAAAAAAATATAAAAAAAAGAATTAGAAGTTATCAGAAAAAATGCCGCTCTATTCCAAAAGAAAATGTGGCTTCACTTTCGGGACTAACTATTTACATAACTAATTTACCATGTATTATTTCAGTTGAAAAAATAACTCAGTTATATCGCGTTCGATGGCAGATTGAACTTCGTTTCAAAACGTGGAAATCCCATTTGAAAATTCAGCAGATAAAAGACATGAAAATTGAACGTTGGTTATGCCACGTATATTGCCAATGTATTGTCATGCTGTTAAGCATGATAACCACAGGTTATCTTCGAAAAGTTGTTTGGAAAACATTAAATAAATTTATTAGTGAGGATTTAACAATCCGTATGATTTCTAGAATGATAAACCGACTCGTTTTAGAAAGCAAAAAAAGTGCACGAAGCTGGAGTTTGTTCTTTAAGTGTCTTATTCCTACCACAGAAAAATTCAACTTAAAATCCACAAAGCCAGAACGACACACTTTATTTGTTTGAATAAACTTATAAAAAATCCAAATTAAGGGTAGCTAAGAGCTACTTTATTTTGGGTTTGTTTGTTATGCTCTTTTTTTGAACATATCTTATTCTAACCACAAAACACTCATTTGCAACACTAAATATTCGTAAAAATAGTAAGAATATAAAATTTGAACCTTACTATCCTTCTTAAGTACACGGCTATGAGGCGGCGACTCCTGGGGGATTAGCGTGACGCCTGAGACTACAGGCTCAGGCCACGCCCCCGGAAAGCGTCCGCCGTAGCGGACATCAACGCTTACAGCAAAACAGTGTTAGATCGACATCAGTCAATCTAACACTTTTTCTCTTTTGTCCCAGCCTCGTTTCATTTTAAGGGTTTATGGAACAGCCCCTCCATTTTTTTATTTACCCCGATACAGGTAATGCTGTGTGGCATTTCCTGCATTAAATTGCTCAGTAATAGTTTGAACAGCGTCTTGTAGAGCTAATTTACTGTTACAAGTGAAAACATCTATTGCCGCATAACCGTACTCTGGCCAAGTATGAATCGTTAAATGTGATTCTTGAATAATGACTACACCGCTAACCCCGTAAGGTGAAAAATGATGGAAATGTTCGGTCACAATCGTTGCCTTTGCTTTATGGGCAGCTTGACACATAATCTTTTTAATTTGTTGCACGTCATTGAGCAATGCATCATTGCAATCGTGCAACTCTAATAAAATATGATGCCCTAATCCATGCTGGGGTTGCATCTTTTGTACGGTTCTCTTCATTTGTGAAAACTTTTTATTTTTGCAATTCGGGCAACCACTGGCTTGAAGTTGAGTAATCGTGTTGTATTGATAGCCAGCGCCGACTGTAAGTGCGTGCTGACAATGGATACACTGATAAACCACGGATTTACGTTCAATTTCTCCTGTGTAAACTGGTCGCATAAATTTACGCTGATTAGGAATATAGGAAGTCATTTGCTCTGTTGTTTGTAATACGAATAACTGGCTTGTGGAGCCTAAAATCTGTGCACCTTCATAGGTGTTTATGCCGTATTGAATACTGTCAATGACGAAGCCCATAGCATGTAAGCTTTGCTGTAGTTGCCACTGCTTTTGATAGCTACGCTTAGCATAGGAAAAAAACACATGTCGCATTGCTTCTGGCTTTAATGCGTTAATCGCACGTGATAAAAAAAGCTGTGCGCCAATCAAGGTATACGGTGTATCTGTGTATACACAATCAAACTGGTGGGCGTATGTTTTAGGCAAAGGCTCCTGAACGTTATAATAATCTGTTTTAATCGGAAGCTCATAGTCCTTAGCTATTTTGTTAATCGTACATAAAATTCGTCTATCGATATCTAACACAACAATTTTAGTTGTGGAATTTGGAGCGATTTTCTTTAGTAAAAACGCTAATGCAATACTGATGAAATCATCATCACCTAAACACAAAATACGCTTATTGAGTAGCATCGTATAGTCTAGTGCAAGCAATGCACGTTTTAAGGCTGTTTCAACTGTACATTTTGCTTGATCAATGGCCACGTCAGCTGTGGGTCTATCATCATAAATAGTGCTTAATTCGCTTATATTTTGTGTAATCCATTCTGTACGAAATGCATCATCTGTCGTTAATTGAAGGTAGAGTTTAGCATCAGTACCTGAGAGTTGAAAATATTGCGAGATAGCGAGCTGGCCCTTTTTCGTTAAGCTATGTTTACCCCAACCTTGCTTGGCAAATTCTTTCTTCATTGCTGAGACGATAGGTATTGGTAAGTCTGTCGTATGAGCTAAAGACTTGGTTGTACAATTTTTATGGAAATATAAAGCAAGTAGAGCTTTTTCTAATGTGTGATAATGTTCTTCAAGTTGCATATCAGCCGTGATTTGTTGTAATTGTTTTTGCATTGCAGATTCGTCCTCTCAATTTTAAAAAGTAAAAAATTAAAATTGTCTAAATCAACGAATAGAAAAAGCGCGACTAAAATTAGTCGCGCCAAATGTTTATACGAAGCGAACTAATTCTAATCTTGCTTTTTTGCACAACAAATAACACCCCAGATGGATGGTTTGTTCGACAAAATTAAGCTATAACGTTGATTCAGATTAGAATTCTGCAATTAACAAAAAGTTCACCCTTTAAATAAAATAGTACTTCTATTATAAAATGAGTATAAAAATTTATCAAGTATTTCGTAAATCATAGGTTGATAGTGTAATATTACAATTTGTAAAAAAGATGCGATGCTGTCTATCTTAGATAATTTTTATCTAAGGGTATTTTGCTTTTTAAGAGGCAGGGTAATAAAGGATGTTGTATAGAAGAAAAATTTTTGTTATATATATTGGATTAAATTTTCAAAAAAGCATTTGCGCCAGCCGCCCGTTCCGGATGAGCCTCCTCAGAACGGCTCGTTCCTCTCCTTTCAAACCTAGTCTCTTTATTAATTTATTCTTAATGCTCTCTTTTATTTGAAGTTAATTAACTAAAAACTATTCAATATATAAATTTCTTACTTCATCGATATATTTCGTAAAATTATTGAAAAATGAAGCTGGTGACACAACTTTGACGAATTTACCATAACTAAGGAGAGTATTATATCCGAATACATTATCATTTAGAGGATATATTACAGAATACCATGTATCATCTACATTCTTAATGTTTTCTCTTCCTAGTAATTCTAAGAATTTATCAATAACTAATTTATTTACTAATAGAGTAACTGGAATTTTACCTTTCTCCATCCATTCGCCGCCATTATAGGAGAGTGGTCGATATTCTCTTTTTGAGAAAGTGCCTATGATACTAAGATTTGATATTCTTGCAAGTTTATAGATTTTGAATCGTTCTGTGGAATAACAATAAGCGTCCATGTACCAGCTTCTGTCTTTATATACAACTCTATATGGTTCAGTAGTCTTTTTTGATTCTTCACCTTGTGAATTTATATAGTTAAAACTAATCAATTCATTTTTTCGTATAGCTGAAAGTAAATCTAAAACAAGTTTTCTTAACTCTGTATTTCCTTTTGAAAGAGACAAGTCTATTTCAAAATCTGGAGTTTTTCCAATTTTATTTAACTTTAGTATTGCATTAAACGTTGCGTTATCATCCAGTACTTGTAGCCTGCTTTTTAAACTTGTTTCAATTGACATTAATTCCGTTTTCGACAACGGAGGTTTATTTAACTCAACTGAATCCATCAAATATATACCACCATTTTTACCTTTTACACAATACAGTGGTATTCCAGACAACGTAATGTCATCTATATCTCTCATAATTGTTCGTATGTTTACATTGAATTTTTCAGATAATTCTTTAGCTGTTGTTTTTTTATTGTCTATTAGGAAAGAAATTATTCCCATATGCCTATCTATTTTCATAAAATCTCCCTCATAAATTCCCTTCTTTAATATGACATACAGTTGCCATATTATCTTTGATAAGATTATAGCATAATACAAAGGGAGGTTAATAACCATGAAAATTGAAAGCAGAGAAACATTTAAATTAATTGGTAGGAGTACTGAGATACAAGGGCAAGGAGTAAATGATGAAAATTACTCGAAAGAAAAAACAGAGTTCTTTAAGGAATTGTTTAATCAAGGCATGATGAAAGAACTTATGCCTATCTCAACAGATAAAAAAGGTTATGCAGTTATCATTCCAATTGAAAAAGGAATAAAATACTTTGCAGGTGTAGTATCAGATGATTATAAAGACGGATATGAAAACTTAGAAATATCTTCACAGTCTTATGTGGTACTTACTACAAATGATGGGATTTCAAGGCTCTTATTTGATAAACTTGAAAATGAGTTTTTTACAAATGAAGACCATGTTTCAAAATATAACGGAAAAGAAATTCTTGAAGTTCTTTTGAATGGAAATCCAATGAATGCCGAAGTTGAACTGTGGGTGCCAATTAAAAGTTAGATTTTGAGACTTAATTTTTTAAAAAACTGGTTAGAATACCTAACCAGTTTTTTAGATTTATTTAATTTACTAAACTTTTACTTCCTGAGTAAATTCAGCAGTTCTGAAGATCTTGAAGTGAATTAAAGGCGTTTTTTTGTAATTGTATAATATAATCGAGGGTCTAAAATACTCGCTATCCCTTTGTTTTTGACCAAAAGTCCGTATATATTAATAATAGTAGAAAATATTTTTTTACAATTGAATCAATTTCATAATGCGTATTTTTAAAAAATCATAGACGTGCAGAATATTGAATGATTTCTTAAAAAACGAATGAAATACCTTATGATGCTGTAGATTCTTGAAGACTAGTATATCTAAGTCTATCCATCGCTAGTCTGGATGCATTGTATGCAATGTGTACTAAATCGAAATGAACTTTAGCTTTCTTCCCGGTACAATGGTAAATCTGATTCAATAGAAAGTAGCCTTTTAGATAGGCATTTACACGTTCAACAGCACTTCGCGCCTTATAGAGTTGGGTCCATTTTTTCGAGCCTCTTGCTGGAGCCGTATATCGTCTAAGATCTTTTGTTATTTTCATTTTATATACCTTTTGACATAAGCTATCGTGAGCCAATGGACAATCGTTACATTCATGAGGACGTGTATACTTTAGCGTCTCATGTTTAGCATCATAACTGTCATATCGATAAGAATATTCCCGTGCACAAGTTGGAGCGAAATGATTATCAAAACCAATAATTTATATTAATTGGTTCAACAGCTGGTTTAGGTTATACGAATAATGCACAAGTTTCATTTATTACATCTAAATTTAGCTTACGTGGCATAACAAATGCCCTACGTGAGCATGTAAGAAAAGATAAGATTACTGTAACGTGTATTAATCCAGGAGAGCTAGCTGCTGAAGTACCTTATGAAGGAGGGGCAGAAAAGCACGTATTCCTGTGCAAGACATTGTGCCCATTGTCAATGTGTGATTAATTTATCGCCTGTTTCATGTGTAAAGGAAATAAATATTCCTGCCATTACAGACTTGAACGTATGATTCAGTAAAAAATACAGCTCGCATTTTAATCGATTCTGTTCGAAATGCGAGCTATTGTAATAAGGGGCAAACTATTTACAATGATTTTAGGTGATTATTTCGCGGTTAGCTCCTTTAAAAATTACATATCATGATAATTTTGAGGCCATATAATACCATTTTGATTCATTGAATAAAAGTTGCCGCACGAAGCTTTTCTTTTCTGATTGAGTCTTGAATGATATGAGCTCGTAAAGATGTTTAGCACGGGGGTTACTACCTACGACGTGCAAACTCAACTCATCTGACTGTAGATTAGTTCGAGCAAAATTCTTTGCCCACTGCAATAACAGCTTTCCAACCCCCTTGCTTCTATGGTCTGGATGAACAGAAACGTCTGTAATATAACATTCTCTAGCATGTGGTTTATATTCTAATAAATTTAACCCGATTAGCATTTTAAACAGTTTCCACTTTCCAAACTTCTTGAAACTCTTCAACGAAGGAATCCTTCGCTTTTGTTTCATGTCAGCTTCGGACTTCCATTTGATAGATATCGTACCGATAACTTCACCATTTTGTAGGGCGACCATTCTTTGACTTGCTGGTTCAGAGGGAAAATGTTCAAAAAGCTGTTTGAACAAAAGTGATAAATCATCATCATTCATATTTGTAAGGGATTGGAATTTCCCGCGAAACCCATGAACTAGCAATTGGCTGACCTGCAAATTATACTTAGCTAGCATAGGTTCAATTGTTATTGGTGCTACCGACATATTCGATGTCCCCTTTCAGAATTTAAAATAGGTTTAATGAAGGATAACGGTTCATAGTGTAGCTTGATTGGACTAAATAGAATTTTTAAGAAGATTAAAAGTCCTGTTATGACATAACACCGATTAACAGCATACTCGCATCATTTCCACTTCTAGGGATGAGACTTGGAATATCTTAACGATACAGCTTAGGTCAGACCTAATGTCAAGAGCGGCAAATACACCAAAGAGGAATTTAGTAAAAAATTCTCTTATTTCTTTAGTTTTATTTTTCAACTTTTCTTTCTGGACTTACTCCTATTAAATGAATATAACGCTTACCAATGTAGATAAAAATAATTATGAGGATGTTTGTGACCTATCAGTAGCTGAAAACCAGTATGATTATGTAGCAGAAAATACGTGGTCACTCGTTGAGTCCAAATTCAACCCCTCCTATCAAACACCCGCAATTTGTTTAGACGGCAAGCCTGTCGGATTTTTTATGTGGGTACCTGAAACAAAAAGAAGAATATCAAATTGGTGATTTATGGTGGATCAAAACTATCAAAATAAAGGTATCGGGCGTAAAGCCTTGCTACTAGCCCTTGATGAAGTTAAGCAGACAGGTTGATTAGAAGAAATCGAAATCTGGACTTACTCCTTTTAATTTTGCCTTCATTCAGGAGCCTCTTATTTGAGGCTCTCTTTTTGGATACAGGCGATCAAAATTATGTGATTGATGAATTTATGGTGGACAAGAAGGGGAAGCTGTGTCACTGGAGTATCCTTATTGTTTGGGACAAATGTTTGAAGCGAAAACAGACCCAAGTAAATAAATCATACTTGGGTCATGTTTAAAGACGCGTTTGCGTTTTTGTTCTTTAACGATATAAGCTCTTGTCCAAAGCTAAGGCCAAAAACATATATATCGTTAGCCGAAATGGACAAGAATTTATATTCATAGCCAATCTTGGTTGCGCCGGGTTCGTTATGGTCTTGCTGGCGCTCTTGCTAGCTGTCCAGCTTTTCGCTAACAATAATAATCCGGGACATGAAACAGCATATGACGACTATGAAAAACCAAACGTCACCGATTAAGTCTGATATTCGAAGTTGGATTTTTACTTTTTTAGATGATGTATCATGAATTTGATTCGATTAATGATTGGATATAGATTTCAATCATTTTAATATTTTCTTTCCATAACGAAACAAGCCATTCCATGTCTGCGTTAGAGATAAGAAATGTTGCAAAACCATTAATATAAATTATTAATAAATCATTTACTAACTCCAAGTCATTCGCGTCTAATGTATCGCCATAAAAATCACCCACTAAAATCTCAAAGAAATCAAACGGTGTTTTTTCGCTATCTTTACCATAAATAAGCTCGTCAAACTCCGTATCATATGAAGACTTTACTACAAATTGCATTTGAGTATTAATTAAATTTAAGTAATCTTTATTTTTTTCTTCAATGAAAAAGAGAAAATATTTGAGCATAATATCCGCAAAAGAATCCGTTTCATTCGCTTCCTGATAAATTTGTTCCAGCGCTTCATTCATTAGCACATCAGCAAAAATAAAAGCTTCTTGTTGAATCGTCTCCATAGAACCAAAGTGATGAAACACGCTTGCTTTACTAACATTTGCCTTCTTTGCTATGCTGTTAGCACTTAATGCTTCTAAACCATTTTCTGCTATTAAAGTGATTGTAGCGTGTAATAAAGCTTCTTTTGTTCTATTCCCCTTTTTTTCTCTACTATCTATCATTACCGTTCCTCCTAGTATGGTTGTCACATTTCTTTCAGTTATTATAGCATGAAACAAAATTATTGACCGATTAGTTAGTTTTTAGTAATATATCATCGACCGACCGGTTAGTTTTGAGTTAGTGTACCAGCTGTTTTTAAGTTTTATGAAATTTAGCTTTTGATAAAAGGAAAGGAGAGGGATAAAAGAAAAAGGGGAAGTTACTTATTCTTGCGAGGGTACTCGCATTGTTGACGTTTTTTATAAGCTTTAGTCAATTTTTAAGCCTTCTAAAGAGGAAGTAGGGAAAACAGAAAAGGATTTTCACACGTTCTTAAAGGCAATAACAATATATATGGATATTTATATGAAAAAAAGCTTTCTTGGGTGCTATCCGCTACAATTGCATTGACTATGATTGCACCAACCGAAGCAATGGCTGTCGGCGCCGCCCTTGTGGACAGCCAAGAGTCGCAACTGGGGAAAACCGCGGCCGAGAGCGTTGCTACTCAAATCCACCGTACAACTAGCGTTCAGTATGCGTTGGTTGACAATGGAAAGATCACTATATCCGGCCAGACGGGTAAGAACGATAAGCTGCTGACCAAGGAAACATTGTACGGTATCGGTTCGGTCAGCAAAGTATTTGGGACCACGGCCGTCATGAAATTGGTAGACGAAGGAAAAATCGATTTGGATACTCCCGCTGAAGGGGTTTATTCCACGGCAGAAGATATAGTACGATTCTCGCAAATATTTATGGGACATGCCCGTAAAAGCCCGATTGGTGGAGACTAATAATCAGTGGGGAGAAAGAAACCTTAAGTTTCACTTATCATGATAAGTAACTTAGATAAAGGAGAAATGTGATTATGAACGAAAGACAGTTTGATAAAATTTTCGCACTTATGCAAGCTTCATTTCCAGAAAGTGAGCGTAGAACTTATGCTGGACAGAAGGAGCTGCTGGCCGATCCGTATTACCGTGTCATTACTGAAACGGATAACCATAACCAAATCGTTGCTTTTTTAGCTGCATGGGAATTTCCATTTTTCCGATTTGTAGAGCATATTGCTGTTGATCCATCCACGCGTGGAAGTGGCATTGGTGGAAAAATAATGGCAGCGTATATCGAAGAGTCAAGAAAGCCTATTCTTTTGGAGGTTGAACATCCTGACACAGAAATGGCGCAACGGAGAATAGGCTTTTATGAGCGACGGGGTTTTCACCTCAATCATTTCGACTATGTGCAGCCTCCTCTTCAGAAAGGGCAGGATAATTTACCGCTTAAGATGATGAGTTATCCCCAACTTCTAACGGACGAAGAATTTATGCTTTATAGAGGAATCTTGTATACAAATGTATATAAGGTTAAGGATTAACATCTTTATTGAGCTAAACGGTTCAATCAAAGGAGGCGCTTTGGTTGTATAAAATCGGGGAATTTTCGAGTATTAATAAAATATCACAAAGAATGTTAAGGTATTATGATGAGAAGGCTTTATTAAAGCCAAAAAAAGATGAAACGAATGGCTATCGATATTATACGGACGATGATATTGCAATCGCTAATAAAATAAAATTATTGCGTAAATACCATTTCTCAATCGATGAGATAAAAAATGTACTGGATATGGATTCTGCAACAATTAAAGACAAATATGAACAGAAGATTGCTGAATTGTATGAAAAAATAATTGAATATTATCGTGTTATCGAGGAAATGAAAAACTTTATTGATCCGAAAAATCAGATAAATAGGGTAAAATGACGCGTTTTGTGGAGTAAGGAAACCATGTGGAGTTGGATCACTGGACGGTGTTCAGCTCTTTTGAGCAAAACCGCTTGGACTGTGCTGCCAGCATGTATCCTTGGGAAGAAGATACGCAAATTGCGGATCTCGGCATGACGTTATAGATCATGATTTGGGCCTTTATTTAGAGAATGCTCCAATCAAAAGTTTTGAAACAGCGCAATATGATATGCAAACAGGTGGGGTCTCTTTTTAGTCTGCAGTACAAAAATTAGGTATTGATTTCAGTGAAGATGAGGTTCCTTTCTATTTAAGTAAAAATAAGGCGCTGTTTACGAACAAAGCCATTTATCTGATTAACAAAAAGATGTTAAGAAAGGCTGAGATTGTTCGACTTAATTGGACGGAATCAGTTCAGTTTGAAGCTAGCGTTAGTTATACACTAGATTTAAACTTAAAATTAAATGGACATATCGTATGTAATACGATGCCTGATTTTAAGCAGACAAAGTACGCTAAAATGATTTTTGGCCTCTCTTCTAAAGAGACACATGCCCTGCTTGCGGATGAACTGAGAATAATTGAGCAAACATTTTCAGAGATTAAGAACAAATTGTAAGAAAATTCAAGTAGTGACATTAATTTAAAGCAAGAAATTTTTGGACATAATGAGCTTCACAGTGTTGCTTTAAATTATATTAGCTTAGATGCAAAATCTCCATCTTAATAAGACAAATTTAAAACACCTTCAAGAGAATTTTGAAGGTGTTTTTATATTGGCATTTTTTTCATTTGACTATAAACCAGAGAACGGAGAATGCTATATTGCCGACGTTGTTGTCTATCCAGAACATCGAAGCAAAGGAGTAGGAAAGCTGCTAATGCAGTGGGCGCAGGATTTTGTACAAGCAGAGCCAAACCTTGATAGGTTAAGTTTGCACGTTTCAGGTAAAAATTCAAGAGCAAAGGATTTATACGAGAAATTTTCATTCTATACTCATTTACAAAAGAATAGTATCGTCTGGCATTTTCTATTCAATGAAAAGGAATGGTATTATATGGTGATGAAGATAAAATAAATATGTTTCTTTAAAATCCTAATCTTTGTGATGTTTTCTGCAGGCAGTTAAAGTATACAGCGCCCAATTTTGCTTTGTACCTTTGGACGCTGTTTTTCAAGTGTTGATTTAACTTCTTTCAGCAGATGTCATAAAGAATATATATAGCAATGATAAAGGAGAATATAATGTACACAATTGGACAAGTAGCTAAATTTTTAGGTGTATCTAGAGATACTTTAAAATTTTATGAAGAAAAAGAATTAGTAAAACCTAAACAAAACATTGAGAATGGGTATAGAAAATATAATCATTTTGATATATATGATATAACCACAGTAAATTTCTATAGAGAAATGGATATTGAAATTAAAAAAATCCAGGAATTAAGAAAAAGTAAGAGTATAGAGGGAATAAAATCATTATTAGAAGAGAAAGAACAAGAGGTTTTAGAGGAAATAGAATATAAAAAGCTTCTTTTAAAAAAGCTTCAGATCGTAAAAGAAGATTGCAAAAAAATTAAACAATTCTTAGGGAAATACATAGTAAAAGAAATGAAGCCTTTAGAAATAAAAGGAGAAATAGAACATTTCACTGCGTATGATGAATATGAAACGCTTAAAGAGAACACGGACAGCTTGAAAAAAGCAGTTACTCTCACCTCTTTAAGAAGAGTCATAAGATTCAATGACACAGGTATTCTGGAAGATAAGTTTATCATTGTAAGAAAAGTAGCAGACTTTCATAAAGAAATTGAAGGTGAAATTCTATCTCATCCAAAATGTATGTATACCGTTATTGAAGATGGAAGATGGTCCACTGGTGGAAAAAATATTGATCATAACGTGGAAGCTAGTTTAAGAAAAGTAGCAATAGAAAAAGGGTATGAACTTTTGGGGCTAGTTTACATAAATCTATTACTTACCACTTATGAAGAAGGACTTGAACGTGTATTTTTAGAAATTTATGCACCTATAAAGTGAGCGGGGGCAGTTGATCTCCTACCTTCTTTCGCTAAATTTTTAGGTGGGAGTCTTACTGCCCGTTAATGCGAGATACAATAATGTAGGCATGTATTGACCTGTGAGTAACCCCTAGGTTTAAGCTGAAGGTATTCGTAAATATGAGCGTTATTATATTTGCGAAATACTTAGTTTGAAGCGGGGATTGTGCATGAATAGAGAAAAGAAATTAAAAAAACCAGTAGCAAGTTTTATTTTACTAACCAATATCATTTTTTTGCCACTTTTTTGTCTTGTAGGAGCCATAAGCATGTTAGGATTTCCTGCAAGGGTCTTTGACGTAATGTTCTGTGCATCAGCTTGGTCCTCAACCGTTGCTTTTGCAATACTATTTAAAAAAATCTATCCTGGGGAGAATTTTATCCAATTTGTAAAAGATAAATTCAAGAATAAACTTAAATTTTCTGTGATTCTTACTGTGACTATGATTCAAGCCTTCATATTTTTGATGATTTTGTTTCTCGTATCTAAAAATAGTGAAGTAGACTCTATTTTTACTATTTCTTCATGGGGAATGCTGATCTATTTCTTTTTTAAAAACCTTCTTTCTGGGCCGCTAGGAGAAGAAATAGGGTGGAGAGGCTTCGCTCAAATCGAGCTTCAAAAGAAGCATTCGCCATTAAAAGCTTCGATCATCATCGGATTTTGGTGGGGCATGTGGCATCTACCCATATGGTTTACTACAGGGTTTGTGGGTATTGATTTAATCAAATATATACTATTCTTTATGATTTCACTCATGTCCACTAAGATTGTCATGACAGCATTTTATAACTTAAATCAGAATTTAATCATCCCAATCATCATCCACCAATTCTTTAATTTTTTTATTGGTGTAATAAACGGAAACTTAATCGATTTAATCATGTATAACGCAATATTTTATTTAGTAGTAGCAGTATTAATCATCATTATAAATCCAAAGAAAGTATTGTATGGAAAGAAAGATACAAACATTTATTATTGCTGAACAAATGGGTAAATTTGTGGAATTCGGAGACACACTTGATAAATTTTAAACAAATAAAGTTTTGGTTTGACATTGGGTTAACCCTATAGTTTATGGTTGTGATGTATTATGAAGGGCGCAATAATAAAAAACGTATAGGTTTCTGACATATCATGGTTTCATCAATACTTTATATAGATATAAAAAATCTATAATGTCTATAAAAAGGTGTCCCAATTTGATTCTGGTCAACAAATTATCAACCGTTAACAACTATATTTTGATCTCAGTTGCCGCTAAATTACTTTTTCCAATTCATCTTACTACACCAAATTATCCAAGTGAACACGTACCTTAACAAATGGATGCCTGTTTACTTGGATCTATTTTTTAATTTTTATCCTTTCCTCACCCCATTTTTATCATCCAACGAAAACGTTAAGCACAAAGTATCTGATTTATATAATATTCTATAGCTTTCAAAAAGAGTGCTAAAATCTTGATTTTGGTAAAAGAATCAATTATTATTTACTTACCGGTCGGTAAAAAGGAGTGGTGGGAAAAATGAGCTCTAAAATAGACATGTACAATTTTAGAGTTGCGACAGCGTATAAGGTTTTCTAAAAATGGTTTTGAAAAAACAAGTTTATCCATGATTGCTAAAGAAGGAGGAATGACGAAGCCGGCTATTTATTCTAAACAAAAGTTAATGGATGTGATTTTTGAAGAAATTTGTAAAAAAATTGAACTAGAATTACTTTTACGCTGGAAAATATAAATGCTGAGGACTTTAAACAATTTATGTTATCAAATAATAGAGGAGCGGGAGCATGATGAATACTTTAATAAAATCTTTAATGAATATATATTATTAGCTACTCGAAATGAAAAGTATCTAAATCGACTAAATGAAAAATAGATTTTTAAAAAACAATTATGACTTAGTCAATTATGGAGTAAAAATGGGTGTAGTTGAAAATAAGAATATAGAATTGAAAGCACATATGTTGTGATGGTTATTGATAATATTAGTAACTTTATATTAACTGGGTTTCAATTAGATTATAGAGGAATATGGAAAGAAGCTATAAATAGTGTACTTATGGAGGATGAATTATGACCAAACAGTTACAATCTAAACGTATTGAAGGGCTAGATTTCGCTAGAGCTTTGGCTATGTTTGGAATGCTTATTGTGAACTTTAAAATTATTATGGGAGCAGCAGAAAATGGACCGGATTGGATCATTTGGTTTACTGGCCTTTTTGAAGGAAGAGCGTCAGCCACTTTTGTCATGTTGGCGGGTATCGGCGTTGCTTTAATGACAAGAAAAGCTAGAAATGGGGGTACTCATTCTATTATTAGAGAAAATAGAACGAGTTTAAGGAAACGTGCAGCCTTTCTATTTATTATAGGTTTACTTTTATATGTGGTAGGTTGGACAGGAGATATACTACATTATTATGGTGTTTATATGCTGATTGCATCATTTCTAATAGTATCTTCTACAAAGCTTATGATTATATTATCTAGTACTATTTTAATAATTTCGCAAATTTTACTAGTGACAATGAATTATCTGAAAGGATGGGATCCTGCACAACCGTTTATGGAATATCTTGATTTTTGGACAATAGAAGGTTTTCTGAGAAATCTTTTGTTTAATGGGTATCATCCGGCACTTCCTTGGATCTGCTTCTTTTTAATTGGAATGATTCTTGGTAGACTTGATTTATCAAAGAAAGCTGTAAGAAACAAAATGTTGTTTATTTCTTTATTTTTACTCGCAACAATAGAGATACTTTCAAAAGTATTAATGCGACTATCTCTGTCGGTATTAGACGTAGAAAGTGCAGAATACCTGTTTCAAACTGGGCCAATCCCACCAAACATTTTATATGTTTTATCAAATTCCTCTTCAGCGATAATTGTCATCATTGCTTCTATTTATATCGCTGAAAAGTTCGCTGGACATTGGTTTACAAAATCACTTATTAAAACAGGTCAATTAACATTAACACACTATGTAAGTCATGTATTCATCGGTATTGGTATATTGATGTTATTAAATAGATTAGAAAACCAAACGTTAGCATTTTCACTAATATTCACTATACTGTTTTTTGTGGCGAGTATTTTATTTTCCGTTCTATGGAGTAGAAAATTTAAAAGAGGGCCAATTGAATGGGTTATGAGAAAAATAACAAATTAATATTTTAGTAGTGGAAGTGAAGTTTTGTTACATAAGGGGAGATTATAAAAATTTTTATCTAAAAAGCGTTCCTGTAATAAGGAGGAACGCGTTTCTATAAAAAGAGCAGGTTTTAGTGGGAAATATTCAATCTAATAACCAATCATTAGATTCATCGGCAAAACGCTGAAGGTAATTCATGAATAACCCTGCATGATAACCATCACAAACAGCGTGGTGAATTTGTAAAGAAACAGGAAGAAATATAGCATTTCCCTTCTGCACAAATTTACCTGCAGTGATAATCGGTAAAAGGAAGTTATCTTCGTTATTAATGTTGAGATTAAAACCAGTAAATGAACTCCATGGAATCATTGATATGGGAAAAGTATTTTCAGGAATAGGGGATTTGGGAAATAAACCTATCTGACCGTTATAATTCTTTAAATCAATTTCGTAATCATGATGGAACTGTTGAAAGTCATCTGATGTTTCTGTCCAAATGCTCGAAAATGTTTCAGATTCCTCATTAAAAATCGTGTAACTTGGATTTAATTTTTCCCAATAACCTAATTCACCTTGGCTATTAAAACACGTTCTAAATGCAATATTTGTGTTGACAGCTTTTGTCACCATATAGATGAACGTTGGATAAAACTTAAAATTATTATTTTTTATGTTTTTATACAGAATGCTAATATCTATTTCTGACGTCATACTAAATGTTGTTTGTTGGGTAATATAATGCTCAAAATATTCGTGTCGATGCCAGTTCTTTCGATCAATTTTATTAAAAATCATTATTATATGCCTCCTAAGTATTATTAAATTTTATTTAGGAGGCTATTTTCACTGCTTTTTTCATTCATTACACCCTTTATATGATTTGTCTGATAAACGAATTATATCAAATTTTTTGTCATTCAAACCTATATACTTTTTATAGTAAAGAAGGCTTTCAAGGACAGTCACTAAAAGAGCATTAACATTAGCGGACAGTCCAATACCATTTAATAGCGTCTTTTTCAATATTTTTGACAAACTCGTCCTTGCCGTCACCATATCCATCAATATCATTAGGAAACTGTTTGGCAAGCTGGCTCTTTACTTCCCCATACTTCCCACATACTTCAGGATGCTCTCGAAGGTAATCTCTAAATGCTAAATGTCTTTCAATTTCTTCAATGTTGTCATATTGAAAAGCGTGAATTTGGTGTGTGCGATGATCTCCACCTTTACGGAAATACCTTTCCAGTTATCCCGAATTCCCCCATAACTTCGTATCCGTTATCTTGAAATTGCTTAGAAAATGACGCCAATTTATCAATATTATTGACTACTAGTAAAATATCAATAATTGGTTTTGCTTTTAGACCCTGAACCGATGTACTTCCGATATGAAAGCTTTTCACCAATTCTTCTTGAAGAATAGTTTTAATAGAATGTTCCTCTTTTTGATAGTAGCTGCTCCAATTCTGATTATAATCTACAACTTTTATAATCATTCAATACACCCCATCCTTTGATGTTTATTTAGCAAATTTTGTACATTGTTACTGACTATAAAAAATCTATTGTATTGTCAATGATACTTTTTGAAAACAAAGAATATTAAATTCTAAACGCTGACGTATATGTTTTCGTACGTAAAAGTGAGTGGTGAAAATTTATGTTGTAACTCTTCACCACTATTATTCAAACATAAAGGGGAGGGGGAGTAAGTCACTTTCACTCTTTATTTTTTTGGCGTTGCTTTAATTAATTCTAAATATTGAGAATCCCCTAAAGCATAATGTGGGAAAAGATGCAGTAGGTTTTGTATGACTTCATAGTGAGGTAGATTTTGATGTGTTTGAATATATTTTGTAATTTCGTTGTCAATTTTGTAAAAGTTGTCAATACAATTTGATTCCTTGATACATCATTTCTACATCTGGCATACGGTATATCACAATTTAAACACTTGACCAATTGGTTAGTTTTAATTACAATTTATTTGACCGTTCGATTAGTTTGAGTATCTTGATTTACGAATGTGCCGTTATTGGTGGAGGACTGGCTTGGGTTGAATGCAGCCCTCATACTTGGACAAGAAGAAGCGTGGCTATAATTGACAACAATCGAACCAGAAATGCCGTTACTCATGCGTCTTACGGCTATATTCCAAAAAGGAGTCTTGTCATTTTAATTTTGGTCAGCCAAGGCTTGAATCTGCCCCAACAGAAGTATGTATGATTTAGTTTGTCAATCATGAGCAGCATAGAATTATGAGGTTTTTTGAAATGTTGCTGATTGTTTTCAATATTTTTCTATTTGCTTGGTGCATATTCGCTAAGAACAAATCGCAGCGTCAGTTGCTTATTGGTTTTGGAATTTTCGTCATCATTATATAGCTGCATGCGGTTATAGAAGGTATGCGTTGGAAAATTATTCCTGCGTATGCGATGACAGTAGTCCCACTAGTAACTTTAGCCCTCAGATTGAAATCCAAGCCTGTAATATCGAAAAGTTGATGGAAACTGCGGAAAGAAGATGAAATGTTAGAGATTAATAGATAAAATATGGTATTTTTAATTAGAATTTCAATTATAGGAGGTAAGAAGTATGCTTTTATTTTCACAAATGATAACTGACTATTGGAAGTCACAATTTTTGAACGGAGATATCATCTACAGCGATAAAGACTTTACTGTCACCATCAACCCTGACCTGAACGAGGACAGTCGGATCATGGTGCTGGAAACCTCTGATGGCCGGGTAATGGCAGTTCTGACGCCTGAGATGGCAGAAAAGTTAGACCTTTCTCAACGACAAGAACTGTCTGAGCTGGTCTTTCGCCAGAAATTAAATGAAGCAGGAGTCACACTGCATGGCGCGGATTATCTTTTTTATTTTTCGGAAGCAGAAAAGAACGTCTTGCTACAAGAAAACCAGGAAGGGACATGGCGCCCATTAACAGAGCAGGATGATGCGGTATTCTCAGAGTTTGAATCCTCGGCCTCGGAACAAGACTTGGATGACGCTTATGTAGAGTTGGATCATTGGGCTGTATTCGGCTCTTTTGAGCAAAATCGCCTGGTCTGCGCTGCTAGCATGTATCCTTGGGAAGAAGATGCGCAAATTGCGGATCTCGGCGTACTGACTTTGTCATCTTTTAGAGGAAAAGGTCATGCTCGCAAAGTGGTACGTTCAATCTGCAAGTATGCCTTTGAGCAGGGATACGAACCACAGTATAGATGCCAGCTCGATAACGAGGCTTCTACATTCTTAGCTAAAGCAGCTGGTTTGACGCTGTTTGGAAAGTGGGATGTGATTTCCCCTGACTGCACTGTCGGAGAGACCGAGTAGGATTGGGACACATACAAATTAAAAAAGTTGATTTAAAAAGAGTGGCGGGTTATTTGCTACGTCCACTCTTTCAATAAAAAATCGGTTTTTATTTAAGGGAATAGATTCGTTCAGTCTAAATCTAAGTGTTTTTTTGTTCAGTAATAGGTCATTTAATTGAATACCAATGAAATCAATATAAACGTACATTATGCAAACAAAATCAGAGGAGAGGAGTTTGTAGTTGATGAGCGATTTGAGTAACGAAAAAATACCAAAGCAGGCGATGCAAGCATTGAAAATCGTAGAGGAGTTGCTTGGAAGTTCGATAGTCGGGGTATATCTGTTTGGTTCTGCAGTAATTGGTGGTTTACGCATTAACAGTGATGTAGATGTCCTAGTGGTCGTAAACCATAGTTTACCTGAAGTAACTCGAAGAAAACTAATAGACAGACTAATGCTTATATCTGGAAAGATAGGAAATACAGATTCTGTGCGACCACTTGAAGTCACAGTTATAAACCATAGCGATGTTGTACCCTGGCGATATCCACCAAAAAATGAATTTATCTATGGTGAGTGGCTCAGGAATGAGTTTGAGGAAGGACAAATCCAGAAACCAACCTATGACCCAGATTTGGCTATTGTTTTAGCACAAGCAAGAAAGAATAGCGTTTCTCTATTTGGTCCTGATGCATCAAATATACTTGATCCTGTGCCGATGACAGATATTCGAAGAGCGATTATGGAGTCTTTGTCAGGATTAGCTGAGGGTATCCGAGGTGATGAACGCAATGTAATTTTAACGCTGGCTCGAATGTGGCTGACAGTGGTTGTTGGTGAAATCTCTCCAAAAGATGTGGCTGCAGAATGGGTTATACCTCGGTTATCTAAAGAACATGCGACTTTACTCGATTTAGCCAGAAAAGCCTATAGAGGAGAGTACGTTGATAAGTGGGAAGGAATGGACTCCGAGGTGACAGCACTCGTTAATCATATGAAAAACTCTATAGAAGCCTGTCTTAGCATTCCCCCGGAAAAGAGATGTTAATAAGGGGCGCTTTAATTGAACAACATAAATAGAAAATAATCAAACTTTTTTATAAAAATTGTATAGTGCTTCACAAAGAATGAACCCGTTTTGATCAATCTTTTTTTAAAACGGGTTCATTTTATTTAACGTAAAATGGGGTCGGCGTGGTGTTTTTGATCAATCTTATTTTGAAGTTACACTTGGGCTATTCGAATATTGATGTATGATCTTAGTAGATAAATATAGTTTTTGTATCTTCATAAAGTTATATGAGGCACTAGTACATCAATTAATTGCTACAAAAAAATAACAAGCAATTTCTTTTACAATCAATTAAAGGAAATAAAATGCTTATCGAAGAAATTTTAACTTGAATTTAAATATGTTTTTAATAAAATAAAACCTTAGAAAAGAGAAATTACTTTGAGTAAACAAAGAAATATAAAAATTGCGGAAGAGATATTAAAAATTTCTGATACAATCAAAAAAGAACGTTCTGTAAATTATTACAGTAGTGACGTTTTGAATAAAATAAAAGAAACTAGAGAAGTTAATATTACAAATTTAAAAACTAAATTAGAAGTATGTAATAAGGATGTAGTAGAAACTGTTATAAAAGAAATTAATAAAAACGAAGGTAAGGTAGGAGTTTTAAACTTTGCAAGTGCTAAAAAACCCGGAGGTGGTTTTTTAACTGGAGCAACTGCTCAAGAAGAATCTTTATGTAGAGCAAGTGACTTGTATTTATATTTAAAAAATGTAGACGAGTTCTATAAGAATCCAAAGCATCGTACAAATGGATTGTATGACAATGATTTAATCTATAGTAAAGGTGTAAACTTTGTATTAGATAATTCAGGTAATCTTATGAATGGAATGGTTACAGCTGATGTAATTACTTGTGCGGCAGTTAATTTAGGTGATATAAAAGATAAGAAACAAAATGACTTACTTAGTAAAGTAGACATGGAAATGATTATACGAATTGAAAACATTGTAGAAATTGCTATTAAAAATGAAATTGAAGTATTAATTTTAGGAGCTTTTGGATGTGGTGTATTTGGTAATAGTGGATATAAAGTAAAAAATTATTTTGAAAAAGTTTTAAATGATTCTAAATATAAAAACCGTTTTAAAAAAGTAGTATTTAGCGTTTATAGAGATAATAATTTATATAATATTTTTAAAGGTATAAGAATTTAAATTCTTATACCTTTAAAAATATTTATGGAAGGTGTAGTTATTTGCAATTTACCGAGCAAAAGGCAGAAAAAGATGGTATACCTGTTTGGACAGAAGGGAATGTCACTTCAAGCTGCATAATGCCAAGAATCCTGTCAATGCCAGTTATTAATAAGATAAAAATAATAATTACGATTACAATGGCGACATATAAGCCTTGTTGTACGGCTCTTTTCGCATCAACAAGTTGGGAGACAATGGGCGTAATTGCTAGTAAAATCCCTGAAAGCCCTGGTAAATACATGTAGCTTATCTTAATTAATGTCTATCAAAATACTTTTTATGATTTCAGAATCTAAAGTTAATGACCATCCATCTTTATAGTTTACTGCAAGAGCAATATCATCACTTGGGTCAATAATAAATCCTTCCAAATCCATACTTAATTTGTTCAATCTCTATGAAATAATATAAATCCATCGTCTGTTAAATTTTGAATTTCCTTAATATACTCCGAATCTTTTCTTATAATTTTCGATACATTTGCCTCATAATTTTTCTCGTAATCTTTTAATATTTTAGTTAGAATTTTTTATTCACGTTCAGATAAATCAAAAAACTTTTCAATAGCTTCTGTAAACACATCATCACTACAAGTAATTTCTAATTTTTGATAATAACTCGATATGAGCAAAATCACAACCTAAAAATCCCCAATCTGTTGTAAAGGGGATTCATCATCATATAGTGGGGGATTTCCGTTCTGGCTGGGCGCTTTCCGGGGGGCGTCTGATGAGCCGCTTCGGGGCAACAGATGTTTTATGTAGCGAAAGCGAAGCGTCAGCTACAGGATGTTGGTCACGAAGGCGTGTGCTGCTGTCGCTTCGCTTTCGCACAGATAAATTGTCACAGAACGTGACGCTTTTAGCCTTCGTTCCTTTATTGTGATCCTCCAGGAGTCGCCCAGTCTCCACTCCAATCTAATCAAAAAGCCAACTCCAATTAATGTACTCTTTAATAGAATGTACGTAAGCCCGTATTCAAATAACGCATATAAACACGCAGCACCTCCCGGTACTATAAAGGTATCAATTAAAGGAGGTGCCTTTCATATGCCACAGCAAAAATTAACAATTATCCCCGTCACATTATATCCCGAACTTAAAAATCCCTCTGTAGTCAACTCAACAGAAGATCCCCGCATTAATACATGTACGATTAAAACAGCAACGGTGGAAATTTCCTTCTATAATGGCGTAGATGAGCACATTATTCAAAGCGTGATGAGGGAGTTGAAACTTCTGTGAAACACGATTTTACTAGCGTAAAAAATATCTACATCGTTTGTGGAAAGACGGATATGCGAAAAGGCATTGATGGCTTAGCTACACTGATTCAAGATTCTTTCGAACTTGATCCCTACAGCGATTCGGTTTTCCTGTTTTGTGGTCTGAGTAGATCGATACAAATGTTTGTATTTTGATGGGGATGGGTTCGCCCTACTTTATAAACGCTTAGACGGCGGAAAACTCCAATGGCCGAAAGCTGAAAATGAAGTACGGAACCTTTCGCAACAAGAGCTTCGCTGGCTTCTAGAAGGTTTATCGCTACAGCAGCCAAAGGCAATTCAAAAAACACCAAAAGGTGTATTCTAAATTCACTTTCTTAAATGGTATAATATGAAAATCTTATACGAACGGAAAGTGGTGAATGTTTTAGTGAACTCTTCTTCTAACAATGAGAAAGTAATTAAACTTCTTGAAGAACAGCTTGATTATATGAAGCAACAAAACAAAGACTTATCTAAACAGATTGAAGCGCTAACTGAACAAGTACGCTATTTAACAAAACTTTTATACGGATCGAAAACCGAGAAATCAAAATACACTGCACCAGACGGGCAAGGATCATTATTTGATGATGATCCGTCTTTTAGTGATTCTGAGCACACAGAAGAACAAAGCACTCACATAATTTACTATACAGTTGTACGTAAAATACATAAGAAAAAGCGCAATGATTCACTTCGTGATGGCCTAGAAATAGAAACGATTCACCATCATCCAGAAAGTACGAAGTGCGACTGTTGCCATGGACAAATGAGTGAAATTGGCTCAACTATCGCACGTGAAGAAGCGGAATTCATTCCCGCAACGATGATGAAAGTTCAACACGTTGAACATGCTTACGAATGTAAAAGCTGCAAAAGCAGTTCATACCAAAAAGCGCAGATTAAACGCGGGAAAGCGCCACAACCTGCCATTCAACGTAGTATTGCAGGTCCAAGTGTTCTGGCAAAACTTATCTATGATAAATTTGTCCAATACTTACCTCTTTACCGTCAGGTAAAGGAATGGGAACGTCATGGCTTACATACGAATGATAAAAACCTTTCAAACTGGGTCATTCGCGCAGCAGGGGATTGGTTATTACCTGTTTACGAACAAATGAAATTAATCATGATGGCGAAATCTGTTTTACATGTCGATGAAACATATGCACAAATACTTAAGCGTTCGGATGGAAAGTCCGGTCAATCGAATGCCTATAATTGGGTTTACCGAAGTGTGCCGAGCCAAGGTCCCACGATTATTCTATTTCAGAGTTCGTTATCACGAGCTCGGTCTGTCCTTGAAGATTTTACGAAAGGTTATACTGGCACAATTGTTTGTGATGGTTATTCTGCTTACGGCAAACTAGAAGGTGTAACCTTCGCCAATTGTTGGGCACATGTTCGTCGTTATTGGTTGAAGGCGGATAGTAAAAACGGGCAAATCGGCGTAAAATATTGCGATGATTTATATCGACTTGAACGTAAGTTTAAGCACCTGCCTCCAGGGAAACGTCGAAAACAACGTAAAAAGCTTTCGGAGCCAATCGTTGAAAAATTTCTGGATTGGGTTGAAAAATCGCCGTTCTACGGAAAAAATGCGCTTGCAAAGGCTGCGGAATACACACTCAATCGAGTGAATGGTCTAAAAGCATTCTTGAATGATGGGCGTATTGAAATCGATAATAATCCAGCTGAAAATGCCATTCGTCCCAACGTCATAGGGAGAAAAAATTGGCTTTTCTCTGTCAGTGAAGCAGGTGCAAAAGCAAACGCCATCTGCTTGAGCATCGCAGAAACGGCCAAAGCAAATGGTGTGGACTTCTATCAATACCTGATGAAGTTAATGACGGATTTACCGAATCTGGATATCCACCGAAACCTAGAAATTTTAAATCAGTACATGCCTTGGTCAAAAAACATCCAAGCTGCATGTGGAAAATAAAATAGCCGTATATCTGATAAAAAAATCAATGATATACGGCTATTCGTGATGCGTACCGAAAAGGTGCGCCTATTTTTTTATAATTCGGGCTTACGAATGTACATCCATTGCTAGAATCCTGTCTCCTTTAATAACTTAGTAGTTGCTTGGAGCGCAAGCGCGAGACTCCTACGGGAAAGCGAGACAGTCAAGACCCCGCAGGAGTGAAGAATGAACGACGAGGAGGCTTGACGCTCACCGTGGAAAGCGAGTGCAGGATTGGAAAGCAACTACCACTTTATTAGATGGACATAAATGTTTGGTGATTTGCTCATTATGAGTAATAATTAAATGTTTTATTATCATCAAATTCAAAATTCTAAATCATCATAGATTGGTGTGGTAGGGATTGGAACTTATTGTCTTTTACTCTTAACGATATCCAACCAATCATTCCTACATCTAATTACCAAATCCGCATTCAACTTTCTTCCGAAACCACCTTTAATCATTGTTTCATCATGACATAGCGCTTCTATATCATTCTACTATTAAAGATATAGTAGCAATTAGTCATGCCTCTTTTGTTTCATTTCCCTTTTTTTTCCTTCCATCTATCATTAACGTACCTCCTAACAGAACGGTGTAACATTTTTTTCATTATAATAAAATTAAATACTTGACCGATTGGTTAGTTTTAAGTACAATTTAACTGACCGTTCGGTTATATTTGTTTGGTAAGCCAATTATTTTTTAGAGTGGAATTGGATGATGAGAAAGAAATTCAAATATAAACATATGATATGTCTAGCTAGCTCTGAAATTCAGTTTTAAGTAAGTAGAAAAGAATAGGGAGAGAAATAGATGAAAAAAAGAAAATTAATTATTTTTGCGATATTACTCGCATCGTTAACTTTTTTTATAAGTTTTAGTCAATTTTTAAGTCCTTCTCAAGAAGAAGTGGGGGAAACAGAACAGGATTTTTCATCGGATCGAGCTCTTAATTATTTAAAAGAAGTAGCAAAGGAACCGCATCCAATAGGCTCTTCTGCGAATAAAAAGGTAAGAGATTATATTGTCAAACACTTTCAAAATATAGATATTCCTGTTGAAATTCAATCGAAGCCAGTGAAGGATATAAGTGGTGGGGAATATGCTATAGAAATAGGTGCAGAGAACGTTGAAAATATTATTGCAAAAATCCAAGGGACATCCGGTGATGATAATGCAATTTTATTAACAGCTCATTATGATTCTGAAATAGAAACTCCTGGAGCATCTGATGATGGTTATGGCGTTGTCACAATTATGGAGGCAGCAAGAGCTTTAAAACAAATGCCGGCACCTAAAAATACAATTTATTTTGTGCTAACAGACGGTGAAGAGCAAGGTTTACTCGGAGCGAGTGCTTTACAAGATCGAACGGATATTTTAGACGAAGTACGTGTTATGCTAAACTTCGAAGCAAGAGGTAATACAGGGGTGCCGATTATGTTTGAAACGAGTTCAAATGATTTAAAGTTGGCGCAATTATATAAGGAGACTGTTCCATACCCTGTAGCATACTCCTTTGCTTCTGAAATGTATAAAAAGATGCCGAATGATACAGATTTTACCGAATTAAAAGTAACAAAAAAATTAGGGTATAACTTTGCAAATATGGGTGGTTTAGAGGCATATCATGCAGAGATAGATCGTGTAGAGAATAGTGATGAGGAAACGATTCGTCACTTTGGTGATTATGCCCTTCCTTTAGTGAAAAAGTTTATGATGATGGAAGAAAAAGAGTTTCAAGCTTTAGAAGAAAGTAAAGGTAATGCGATCTACTTTCCATTAATGAAAAAAACATTAGTTGTGTACTCTGAAAAGTTAGTAATTCCATTGATGATTTTTTTACTTGTCTTAACAGGCGCCATATTCTTCTTTAGCTTTAAAAAGAAAGTGACACAAATGAAAGGATTTGCTCTTAGTTTATTAGCGATCATTGGTAGTCTTGTTTCCATCTTTGTTTTCTATTACCTTCTAATTCGTCTATTAACAATTGTATTTAATGTTGAAATAGATGAAGATGACATAGTTATATTTGGCACCTATGATCCGTTGATTCTTACGTTGATGGTCTTACTCGCTATTGTGTTCTGTATCTTTTTTGCGAAGTGGATTTCGAAAAAATGCGGTAATGCGAATTTCGCCATGAGCTCGCAAGTTTTATGGATTGTATTGGCTGTGATTGCAAGTCTTACTTTCAAAGGTATTAGTTTCGCATTCACGATTCCAGCGATAATTAGTTTGCTGCTGATTTTTCCAATTATATTAAAAGTAAATTGGGCGAAGGCTCGTTATCATTATGTAGCAGTTGCAGGATGGACAATTTCAAGTATTTTATTACTTGCGCCAATTATGTATATGATCTATGTGGCAAAAACAATTAGTATAGCACCTATAATAGCCATTCTAATGGCATTCATTACACTCCCTATAATAGGAATCGTGAATTGGTTAATGACAAATGATCGTGAAGCATAGCCGAGTTTTAAATAAAAATGAGGAGAAAACCGATTTCGTTTTTCTCCTTATTCTTTTCTGACATGCAGGAGGGGTATCGGAATTCATTTCATCATTTATTAGCTATAAGCACGAGCTTTTCCAGATGATTGTTTACTTGACATGGAAGAACCACATCGAGCACATTTAATTACACTTTTTGAACGAGTGGATAGTAAACGCTGGGCTTCTTCAAAATCTTTTTTGTCTATAATAGCTGGTACAACGTTTTCAATTTAAAAGTATTGGTCTTTGTTAATGCGGTAGTTATAGCGCATAATCCCCATGTAAATCATATTCATTAACTTTGATAGAGCAGATTTTCAAAATAGAATTTGTTCCGAAATGGCTAGGGAAAAAGATAGTATAAAAAGATTTCTAAGAAATTCTTTAGAAAAATTTATATAGAATTTTGACAATAAGCTTAGTTGGGGTTATTATTTACCTAACGTTAAGTAAGAAAGGTGAAACAATGAATAATAATCACACAGTATTAAATTTTTCAAAAACAGATAAAGTTATCTTGTGGCTTGGTTTTCCACTTATCGGTTTAGTTCTAGGTTGGTTTCTTCCGAGTATTGCTAAATGGGCAAGTACTTTGCCGTGGGTGCCTTTCTTTCAGGGACCTTTAAACTTAATCGCATCCTATAATGGAGCTTGGGTAGGTTTGATAACATTGGTCCTTGGTTTGATTGCGGGAATTGCATTGACTTTATTGTCTTTTCATGAAAGCTTAGAAATGACTCTATACGATGAGAAAGTTATTTTTAAACTTAGAGAGGATGAAACTATCTTAAAAAAGGAAGATATCTCACTTGTATTTATGGATGGAAAACAAATAGTTGTGTTAGGTAACGATGAGAAAGAACTTTTCCGATATAAGCAAGAGCTTAATAGAAATACAGTGAGTGCTGCCTTTATAAAACATAATTATCTATGGAGTGATATTGATCCATTTAAAGAAGATTATAAAAAATGGGTGGTGGATTGTCCTGATTTATCACCAGCAGCTAATGCTTTATTAAAAGCTAGGAAAGTAGCGATTGAAAAAAGTGAGGATGAAGAAGTATTTCAGTTGGCTAAAGAGCTTTGGAAACTAAGAGTATCAGTTAAAGAAAAAGATAAAAGTCAATATTATCGATAAACGACAAAGATTTAATACGAAGGAATTTCCTTTTTAATCTCTTGTAAATTAAATACTTCACAGATAAATGACTAGTCAAAAATAGCTTTCAGCGCATAATAATAGAAGTGTAAAGCTAATCTAGCCTTACAAAAAACTCTCCTGTTTTGGGTCACTTTCTATAAGGAAGTGATCTTTTTTAAAATTATTAATGATGGATATTTTCAAGGGCAAAATAGCAGATGAAAGTGTTACTAAGTAATCCCTTGCCTAACAGACAAATACAAAGTAAGTACCAGCGTATTGGATACACTGACAAGCAAAGTCCAATAAACCAATTTTTTACATATTGACAAACCATAAAAGTAAAGTTATAGTCAATTTATTCAACGTTGAATATAAAAAGGTGATCTAATGACAAAATTATTAGTACTTGCTATGCTAGGACTAAAACCAATGACAGGGTACGAAATTAAAGTAATGCTTGAGATGAATGATGCTGAAAGATGGGGCGGTGTTCTAATCGGCTCTATATATAATGCATTGAAAAAGCTTGAAAGAGAAGGTTATATAGAAGTGGCAAGCATTGAATCCACAGGACATAGACAAAAGGTTATTTACCAAATTACTGAAAAGGGAAAAGCATATGAGCAAGATTTAATTATCGAAGCTCTTGAAAAATCTTCAGTCGTTTATCCTACTACCTTGTATTCTGGTGTTGCTTTTGCATGTAAACTTCAAGATGAGAAAGCTGTTTGTGCCTTAGAAAAGCAGAAAAAAATCTTGGAAGGTGAAGAAAAGGCAATAGCTGCAGGCTATCAAGCTAAATTGAATGCCATGCAAGGAGAGATTCCAACGTTAACGCAATTAGCATTTGATAATATGTTAGAAATAGTGAAAGTACAGTTAAAATTCGTTAATCAAGCAATTCAAATAATAAGAAAAGATGAAAATAACTCTCTCAATTGAGGGAGTTAAAAAATATCTATATGTTCAAAGTTGAGTATACAATGTTGAATAGGAGGGCAAAAGGTGAAAAAATTAATTAATGCTTGTCATTTAACAAAAAGTTACAAGAAAAGACGTGTCATTGATAACATCAGCCTTGCAATCGAAGAAGGAGAAATTATTGCGCTTATTGGTTCTAATGGAGCCGGGAAAACTACAACTATCAGTATGCTTCTTGGTATACTTCCGCAAGACTCTGGGACCATTGCTTATTGGACACCTGATTTCAAAAAGGAAATTGGAACGCAACTTCAATCAACACCTTTTTTCGAAGGCTATACTGTGGAAAATAATTTAAAGTTATTCGCTGCATTTTATAATGTTGTGCTAACAAACAAGATAATTGATGAAAGGCTCGCCTCCTTTGACTTGTTACAGGCTAAAAAGACACCTGCTATCAAGTTATCTATAGGGCAACAAAAACGCTTAGCCATTCTTGTAACAACTTTGCATAATCCCAAACTAGTAATTTTGGATGAACCTTCTGCTGGATTAGATCCAAGGGGGCAAAAGGACATACAGCGTATGATTAAAAGCCTGAAGGACAACGGGGTTGCAGTGCTATTTTCTTCTCACGATATGTTGGAAGTAACAAAAGTTGCTGACAGAATCATCATTATGAACCAAGGGAAAATAATAGCAAATGGTTCGCCGAATCATTTATTAGAGCAATATCATGCTCAAAACCTAGAGGATCTATTTTTCGAATTAACGAGTTGAGGGAGTGAGCGAATGAAGACTGTTTTTATGTTAAATTTGAAATCAAGTATGAAAGATATGTATCTACTTTTTTGGTCGATTTTAATGCCATTTGCTGCGATTATAGCCTTAAGGATGTTTGTCCCAAGCTATTCAGAAAACTATGTAGATGGACTTATTGCCGTTAGCGTATTCTTTTATTCATTCATGACGACAGCTTTTGTGTCGTTGTCCCAAAGAAAGAGGGGCGTTTATAATTTACTTCATGCAACACCCATGCCTTTATGGAAGTATATCGTGGGTGTTGCGAGTTCATGGTCTTTAATAGCCATTACCCTTGCATATATAGTGCTGTTGTTTTCTGTAGTCATTAACCAATTGAACTTGTCATTAATGGCTCTAATTTTCATGGCACCTATTATTCTGATAGCATCATTAAGCTTTGTATTTTTAAGTTTTTTTGTGTCAAGTCTAGTGAAGAATGAAGGGCACCTAAGTATGACGGCGAATTTACTAATGATACCTATGCTACTTTGTAGTAATGCCTTTTTCACAATGGAAAAAGCACCTAATCTTATACAATATATCAGTGTAGTAAATCCATTCGAATGGTTTCTAAACGGTATTAAAGGGGCATTATTAAATAATTTTAGTATTTGGGGACAGTCACTACTAGTATTAATAGGATGTTTTGCATTGTCACTCATTGTATCTTTAAAATCATTTAATTATAGTGATCGATAGGTATTGTTAAGGAAGCCAGAGGCAAGAGTACCGTAAACTGACTGTAGCGTGTGGCGATCCAGCGAGAATAGATTTATGCCATTTGATCATGCGATTAAAAGAACTATAGTACAACGTAGGAGGGAAACGAAAGACAGCATTAACACTCAAGTTTGGCTAATGAGAGGGAAGTTATGTAAAAAGACATACACAGTAACAACAGTCTGAAAATAAAAATAACAAGGCTATGATAATATTAGACAAAGAAAATACAAAATACATTTAACAAGGAAGAAAGAAATCATGAACACTTTTTATAATGCAGTAACTTTTATTAATAATAAGATATATGAACCGAATAATCTAATCATTGGCAACATTCAAGAGGAACAACAAAACGCAGAATATGGAGCGGGGAAGTTCACTTTAAATTTGAAACCTATTCGCTTTAGGGTAGCTAAAATAACTCCAACTAAAATCGGACAATTTGTAACTTTTTGGGAGAAAGATGACGGCAATAAAAATCAGGCATATAATTCCAAAGATTTTCCAGACTTATTAGTTATCACTACCTTTAAAGATAATAAGGTCGGTCAGTTTGTTTTCCCAAAGGAACTTCTGATGAAAAAAGGTATTCTAAGAACAGATGATAAAAAAGGTAAGATGGCAATCAGAGTCTATCCTAGTTGGGATAAACCAAAAAATAAGCAAGCAGTGACTACTCAAAAATGGCAATTACCATATTTCATCGATTTAACTGATAATAATACATTGACTAATCAACGAATAGTGGAACTATATTCTTAAAAAATAAACATAAATGTAATGACTTAAAACAATACAAAAAGGCATTTGTTTGCTTGAATATTTGACAACAATTAACATCTATTGCTTTTAAATGGTCAATCAAAACTTATCGAACAACAGCGATAAGTTTTTCAACGTTGTGTTCTTTTTGGTCATATTCACCTTTTAATTAATGGTAACTATTATAGAAATACAAGATCAAATGTTGATCGATGCTCGACTCTTGGATTGGATAGTTACGCAAAAATAGTTTGTAGTAATCAACAAAGAGTTGCAAAAAGATAGAGCATGAGAAGTTGGTCCGAGTGATAATATATATAGTTAATTTCCTTTTTATTGAAAGTTTGTTATACTTTATATTGAATATAGCTTTAAGAGGTGAGTTTATGGAAAAAGATACGTCATTCGATTATCAGTATCCCAAACACCAGAAACGACGTCATATCGGAGAACGTAAAGAGTTATATGTCATTAAAATTACGAAGGAACAAGTAGATCGGTTAATTGAGGATATTGATAAAACATTAAAGACGTCCAAGTGATGTCTTTTTTGTACGTTAAAACAAAAAAAAGGTGAGGTGGATAGAAATAGCTGCGTCAATATTGTCGATAGCTAGTGATAAACATGTAAAAGAATTTATAGAATGAAACGATGACCATTGACCATTTGGATGGTTTACATATGACAATTCAATAGTAACGATAGTAGAATAAAATAAGTTTAGCCCGATCAAGTCTAGATACAATCGGGCTAATTCACCATAATACTGGATTTTTAAAATTTTTCTTCCAGATGATTTGGGCATTTTAAGGGTTACTGATTTCGGTTGGGGAACGAACACTATAAACAAAAAGCCTGATTACATATGAATTAGGAAATCGATCTTTTTATGGATTCGACGAGAACACTCGTGACTTCAGTCGTGAGTGGTTCAAAGTTATTCTTCAATTGTTTCATCAAATGTTTTTCTACCAGGACTAACTTTATTTACATGAATATCTAATTTGCTAATTGACTCTCCAGTCAATGGTATCTTACCGTCTACTTCTAATGTTTTCCATGTTTTTACGTTATTTCGATATAGATATTCTGATAAGCGAAAAATATCAATATCCATTTTTAATGCTTCTTCATAGGTTGCTTTAATATCTTTTTTAATTTGTTTAACGATGCCCTCTCTTATTTCATCGGAGGTTACTTTTCCTTTGAAACCATTAACTATTGCATTAAAAGTTATAGCTATTTCAAATTTAACATGATTGTTTTTTACAATTGGTTTTACGTCTAGACTTAATTTTTCTAAATCTACTGTTAAGTAATCATTTTCCCGACCTTCTAATTTAAAGGTTACTTCACCTCGGCTCTTTTCACCCAGCATCCATTGCATACCTCTCGCAGCATCATCCTTGATAAAACCTTTAAAACCATCTTTTGAAAGTACACCTACACCTGTTAAAGCAGTTTCCACGGATGACTGGTCTGTTGTCTGCCATTTTTTATTAACAGTCACTAATGGAATACTGACTTCATGGCCTGGTTCATTCAATCCAACTATTAACTTCCGTAAATTAATGGGTTCAACAAATGATTCTTGTGCACCTGAATTGAGTGGGTTACTCAGTTTCGAAGCTGTAAGAGATTTGTTGATGATAGGTGTGATTAAAAGAATTTCTTCAATAGAATCTTGTGTGGAATAAGCCCAAATTTGATATCTTGTTTCCCTATGACGTAGAAAACTGTCGATAATTGGTACAGCATGCTCACTTTTCATTGCTTCTTCTGACAAAATAAGGTGGGTCATATGTCCCCAGAATACTTTTTGATCGATGGAACGATATAATTTAAAAAATGCCTCCTCCATCGTTTTTCCTTTAGCACGTCCAATTTCAGCCTGTGTTGAAGTTTGATTTGGTTGCTCAGATTTAGCTACAGTTGCAAAGTCGATAATTTGCATGAATATTTCATATTGGTCATCCTTGAAATCAATACCGACTCCAAGAATATAATACATTCTTTGTGGTTCCGATACATCCCAACATCCCGAAAGAAAAAGTGTTGCAGTTAGACTTATTATTAATATAATTTTTTTCTTCATTTTTTCCCCTACTTTTTAGAAGTCCTTTGTAATCTTAATGTACTGAGGGCTTTAATTGATACATTTTAAGCATGGACAAAAAACGAGAAGATTATGAGTAATTAAAAACTTCTCTTAAAGAGTACGGAGCAGCCCTTCAGTTTTACTTTGAAGGACTTCTTGCCGCACCTGACCAATGTTTAATCTTTTAATATGTATTCGATGCACCTCAGACCGTACCTAGCTTCTGTAACCTATATAACTAATGAGATTTAACAACAGTAATCATACGAACTGTATTGTTGATATGGCAAGAATCATTTTCAAATCTGCCCCTAATACGATTTCGCCCAGAGGTAGTTCTTGAGCAGGCCCTATGATTACCTAAGAATAGCAAAGAAGAAACAATGATTATTTAGGACAATGGAACAACCTACCTGCAGACATTTTGTTAGTAGCTGATTGATTAAAAAATGTTCAAATTGAAAATATAAAAGCCACCGGTGGGTGTGGAGCAGGGGAAAAAGGGAGATAACTTCAACCTCTTACCTATTGTACAATCCTTCAAGTATAAATCACTCAAAAAGGGAAAGTGTATTTACTGGAGGTGATAAATATGACGAGGGAAAAAAGAAATAAGGACATAGATCGAGAAGAATTTGGGAATGATTTAAGTCCTGACGATTTAGATGTACGCGAAGAGAATGATCTTACAAAGGAACAAATTAAGAATTCAAACGAAGTAAAAGAACAAAAAGAAGAGAATCTGTAAACACAAAAACTGAAAAATCCCCAGTTTTATACTGGGGAAAACGGTTTATCAGGTTATATAAAAGTTATTTTTCTGGATAATCTACATGTAATGGTGGTGGAACTAACCAACCTTTAGTTTTATTAAGACGTAAGAGTTTGGCACCAAGCTGTGTTTTGCTTGTATGAAATTGACCATACATTAAGGCAACATCTTCTCTAATAGACATGCCCATTTGCATAGAAATGTTCACAAATTAATCCACGCTACAGGAACAGAGACGATTGAACGATATAAGAGCCTTCTCCAATTGGATGGTAAACAATTGAAGAAATTAAACCAATTTCGTTGCTTTAGTCTAAAAGATTAAGATGGAACGCCGTATGAGCTGAAAGGTTCACGTACGGTGTGGAGCAGGGGAAAAGATGGAGATAACCTCAAAGTCTTACCTATTGCTATAAAAAAAAAGCCGCAGCGGTCAACCAACGCCACAGCCTCTATAAGTGTGTGCGAAGACACTCAATATTAGTGTGTGCAAATTAAGGTTACCAATACATAAAAAAAGCCGCAACGTGATCAGACGCTACAGCCTAGAATTGATTATGCCTTTTGATGGTGCTTATCAACATCATTATACCACAACTTAGGCGTGCAAACCTAATGGGCAAATAAATATATGTTGGATCAATGGCTAAAGGATTATTCCTGGATGGTCTTGCAACAAAATAGCGAAAAACAAAGACGAACAGGTCAAAGAAGTCGAATACAGTGGTATTAAAACCGCTATTTGGGGTATCGAAGCTAAGTTGCCAAAAGCTAGAGGGGGCAACAGTGATCCAGTGAGCTATGAGGCTACTCGACCAGCGCAGTTTTATCCACATGGTGTATTACCTTATGAGTAGAAGGTTAGAGAGATTCAAAACCGAGCAAGTAACGTTATAGGAGAACGTGAAGTAAATCAATTTTTAAATTATATACCAAAAAGAGCACCCCTTCATTTTTCAACGTTTCATCATTCCTAGAGCAAAAACCCCGCCAAATCAACATTTTTACGCTATAATGATAAACGAGGTGAAGAAAATGTTAGTAAGTGAAAAACAGATTGAGATTCGCTATGCCGAAACAGATCAAATGGGTGTGGTGTACCACGCAAACTACATCATATGGATGGAGATTGGACGTACACAACTAGTGAGCGATGCTGGTTTTGAGTATGCGGCATTAGAAAAAGAAGGCTATGTATCGCCAGTGATGGATTTATCCATTTCATATAAGGCAGCTATGCATTACGGACAGGTAGCAACAGTACGCACATGGGTGGAAAAGCACGACCGTTTACGTACAACATATGGCTATGAAATTTTACATGAGGATGGAACAGTCGCTGCTACGGCGCAGTCAGTACATATTTTAGCTCAGAAAGAAACGCTAAGACCTGTCTCGCTAAGTAAAATTGATCCTGTGTGGGATGCAAAATATAAAGAAATTGCGCTTGAGCAAAAATAGGTGAACAACTTATGGAAATTTTACTAGGTTTAGGCGCTGTTATGGCTTGTCTTGGGGTGGTACTTGGAGCATTTGGAGCACATGCATTAAAAGATAAATTTTCGACGCCACGATATGCGGTCATTTGGGAAACGGCCGTACAATATCATATGTATCATTCCCTAGGTCTACTTGTTCTTGGTATTTTATCTAGTGATGCACTTTTAGGAACATCTAGTATGCTTTCTTGGGCAGGCTATTTCATGTTCGCAGGCATTATTTTCTTCTCAGGCAGTTTATATACGCTTGCAGTTACAGGGGTAAAAAAACTAGGAGCTATTACACCAATCGGTGGCATGTTATTTATTGTCGCTTGGATACTTGTAGCCATTAAAGCTCTTGCATAACAGAAGGTGCTGTACACTTTGTGCAGCATCTTTTTTTGATTTCATTGGGAAACTGTTGAAAGCAAAACCAAATTTATATCGATTGATTGAAAAAAATGAAACAAAATGTCCTTTCTTGCGTAATACAGTAGTGAGTAAGTTATTTTTAATGATAAAATAAGCGTAAGATATTTTTTGAAGGTGGGAATAGATATGGGTTTATTAAAAGCAGGCGTTGGTGCATTAGCAGGCGTATTAGAAGATCAATGGCGTGAGTATTTCTATTGTGAGTCTCTAACAGCAGACGTTCTTGTAACGAAGGGTGTAAAGCGTACTTCTAAACGTGGAACGAATAAAGGGAATGATAACATTATTAGCAATGGCTCCATTCTTGCGATTAATGAAGGCCAATGTATGATGATTGTTGAGCAAGGGAAAGTAGTAGAATTCTCTTCAGAGTCTGGCGAATATGTATATGATACCTCAACAGAACCATCAATTATGTATGGCAATGATCTTTCTTCGAACATTATGGAAACGTTTAAACAAATCGGAAAACGATTTACTTTTGGCGGTGAAACAGCGAAAGATCAACGCGTGTATTACTTCAATAAAAAAGAAATTATTGGTAATAAGTATGGTACACCCGCACCTATTCCTTTCCGTGTCATAGATAGAAACATTGGTTTGGATATTGATATTGCTATTCGTTGTCATGGGGAATATTCGTATAAAATTGTTGATCCATTATTATTCTATACAAATGTATGTGGGAATGTGGAACGTGAATTTACACGCGATGCGATTGATAGTCAATTAAAAACAGAACTCATGACAGCATTACAACCGGCCTTTGCCCAAATTTCAGCAAGTGGTGTGCGTTATAGTGAAATACCAGCACATACAATGGCCTTAGCCGATGCATTAAACAAGGTGTTATCGGAAAAATGGCTAGCAACACGTGGGCTGGCAGTTGTGTCATTTGGAATAAGTTCTTTAAAAGCGTCTGAAGAAGATGAAGCAATGTTGAAACAATTGCAACGTAACGCAGTGATGCGTGATCCTGGCATGGCAGCCGCTCATTTAACAGGGGCACAGGCTGAGGCAATGATTGCAGCTGCTAAAAATGAAGGTGGCGCAATGGCTGGCTTTATGGGTTTGAACATGGCAACGCAAGCAGGCGGTGTCAATGCAGGGCAGCTATTCCAAATGAACGAGCAAAATAAACAAACGCAAATGGCACAAGCATCCACGCAGGCACAATCGGCGGCAACACCAGATGCATGGACATGTGCGTGTGGGCATGAAAATACAGGGAAATTCTGTTCGAATTGTGGTGCATCAAAACCAAAGGCAGAAGGCTGGGCATGTACATGCGGTGGGGTCAATAAGGGAAAGTTTTGTAGTGAATGTGGTGCAAAAAAACCGATTGGAGCATTGCAAATTGCTTGCGATAAATGCGGTTGGGAGCCAGAAAATGTGGAGAATCCACCAAAATTCTGTCCAGAATGTGGTGATGTTTTCGATGAAAATGATAGGAAGTAAGGGGATGACTAATGATGACGGCACAAGAAGTAGAAAACGTCAAAGAAGCAAAGCTTGAATTCGACGCTGAATGTCCATCATGTAGTGCATCCATTGAATTTAACCCAGCCATAGGAAAGTTAACTTGTCCTTATTGTGGCTTCGAGACAGAAATTGCAACCCCAGAAAAAGAAGAAGAAAAAGTAGCACAGGAAATGGATTTTGCTCAAGCTGAGGAACGTGGTAATTTTAATTGGGGTGTTGAGAAAAAAACAGTTATTTGTAAAGCCTGTGCGGCGGAGACAATTTACGATGCATTACAAGTCGCTGACAGTTGCCCTTACTGTGGTTCTAATCAGGTAATGGAGGCAAGTGCAGAAAATACACTTGCGCCAAATGGGGTTTGTGCGTTCGAGGTGACAGACAAACAAGCAGGCGATCATTTTCAAAAATGGATTAAAGGAAGATGGTTTACGCCAAAAGCTGCAAAAATAAGTGCAAAGCCAGATTCCTTTAAGGGGGTGTACCTACCTTATTGGACGTTTGATACAAAAACAAGCTCACGATACTCGGCTAGCTATGGTAAACATCGAACAGTGACAGATAAAGATGGTAATACGCGTACTGAGACAGATTGGTATTCGACAAGTGGCTTCTATCAAGAGTTTATTGACGATCATTTGGTAAGTGCTACAACACGGTATGATCGAGATATGATGCGTAAAATCGAACCATTTAATTTGCTGAATAATAAATCTTATAAGCCTGAATATGTGACCGGTTTTCTGTCAGAACGATATAGCATCGGTTTGCAGGATGGATGGCATCAAGCGAAGAATGATATTCAAGATCACCTTCATGCGCAAATAACAACAAAAATTCGGCGTGAAAAACACGCAGATGTTGTGTCAAATTTGCGTTTCTCTACGAACCATGATGACATTACATATAAATATTTAATGTTACCAATTTGGCTATCTTCCTTCCGCTACAAAGAGAAAATTTACCGCTTTATGGTAAATGGTCAAACAGGTCGTGTGGGCGGCGATGCACCAATCTCACCACTACGCGTAACCATTGCAGTTCTCTTATCATTAATTGTTATTGCATGTATCTGGTATTTCTTTATGTCTGAATAGTCATGGCAATATTCTTGCAGTATGGTTAACATACTGCGGGAACATTGCTTTTTTTATGAAGAAAATTGTCGAAATAATGTCGAATGATGTAAATAAATTAAGCGAGTATGATAAATGTCACTATTCATCACGGTACTCTCTATGTATAGTTGCATAAGCTATACTGGTAATAATATTTCACGATAGATGAGGAGCACAGCATTTAATGAAAAAGAAAATTGCATGGGTTACAGATACAGCAGCATTGTTAGACGAAAAATTCATACAGGACAATCAAATTCACGTACTACCACTGAATATTGTATTTGAAGAAGGGGCATTACGTGAAACTGTTGATATGACACATGACGAGTTTTACGATAAATTACGCAATGCCAAAACACACCCAAAGACGTCGCAACCTGCCATTGGTGAAGTGGTAGAATTATATCAAACATTAAAGCAACAAGGCTATGCTTGTGCAATTGCTATTCACACATCGCAGCATTTATCGGGCACTTATTTAAGCGCTTTCACAGCAGCGGAGCAAGCACAATTTGAAGTGCATCCAGTCGATTCAAAAATTGGCTCTTTCCCAATGATGAAAATGATTGAGCTTGGGCAGCAATTAGAAAGAGAGGGCTTTGAACCAGACGCTATCGTTGAAAGAATTAATGAGCTTGCAGACCATAGTAAGTTATCCTTTATCCCATCGAGTTTATCGCAATTGCACAAAAGTGGGCGAGTTACAGGGACACAGGCCTTTTTAAGCAACCTTTTAAACATTAAAGTCGTTATTTCCTTTGATAATGGAAAAGTTGTGATGAAAGAAAAAATACGAACAGCAACTAAAGCAAAAGCATATGTAGAAAAGCTGTTAATGATAGATTTAGAGTCAAGTAATATTCCTGAGGTAGCTGTCATTCACTGTAACAATGAAGAAGGTGCTGTGTGTTGGAAGGCATTACTTGAAAAAGCATACCCTCTTATCAATTTTTATATTTTGCCATTGAGTGCATGTGTTGGTGTTCATGCAGGGGAAGGCACACTTGGCTTGAGCTGGGTATGTCAACCTGAGCTAGCTCCGTACAAGCAACAGGAAAAAGAATTAGTGACAATATAAGTGAAACATTTATTTTCTTAAATAAAGGCATGTGAAGTTGCGAATTTCCGATAAACAAATTATCATACAGTCAGAGAGCTTTTTCATTTAATGAACTGTGAATGTGATGTTATTTTTGAATAACAGTAGGTGAGTTATTCAAGTATGGAGGTTTCGACAATGGATGCAATTGAAGTGTTAACAAATTTAGACCAAATAAATGGGTATTTTCAACCTATATTTAGCGCAGATGCGCATACGGTGATTGCCTACGAAATTTCCGGACATTTACAAATTGAAGGTCAACAAATTAACTTAAAAGATTTTGTGAATAATGAGGATATTCCAGAAGAATATAGAATAGATATGGAACATAAAATTTTGCATGCTGCTTTAGCAAAAATAGAGGAAGTAGCAAATGAAATTGACATCTATATTCCAAGTAACCCCAATTTATTGATGCAAGATTTTGGGGAAAGCCATTTTAATATTATACAACAATATTTACGTGAAGAAGATTTACATCGCATAGTGTTGGTTGTATCTGAACATCGCTTTTTAGGAGATATCAATAAATTACATCATGCCCTGCGTTATTTTACAACTTTCGGCGTGAAAATTGCTGTACAAGAGGTAGGAGCTGAAAGTCATTTAGAGCATATTGCTCTACTTTCTCCACAGATTTTAAAAGTGAATATTCGTGAATTGAATTATGATTCCTGGTCAGCCCAATCAGACATGATTTCAGCAATTGGAAGTTTAGCATATAAAATTGGCGCAAACTTATTATTTGAAGGTATCGGAACTGTCTATCAATTGCAATTTGCTTGGAAAAATGGGGGACGTTTCTATCAAGGACCTTACTTGGCTAATGCAGCCATAAATTTTGTGGAAAAAGATGTGCTGAAGGAAAGGTTTAAACAGGAATGTCAACGATTCATTACCTCAGAAAAGAAAATGCTTGAGGCGCAGTATTTTGAACTTAAGAAGTTACAGGAAGAGTTAGAGGCAATCGTTCACCGTGTCAAACCTTCTAGTGATGACATTGCCCATTTAGAATATTTAGCACAGCTGTTAGATCGCTATTCTTTCCGATTATATATTTGTAATGAAGACGGGTTTCAGCTAACGCCCAACGTGATGCGTGTAGAAGGACAGTGGGAATTACAACCAAGTGCTATTAATAAAAACTGGAGTTGGCGTCCATATTTCCTCCAAACGATTATTAAAATGCGAAATGATCAAAGTGGAGAAATTTCTGAACTGTATCGAGATATTGAGACAGGAGAAATTACACGCACATTTTCGATTGCAATCAATGAACATGAATACCTGTTTGTCGATCTTTCCTATGATTTTCTTTATGAACATAATATATTTAGATAGTCTTTAAAACGTTGATATATCAAGGGTTAGGGGTACAAAAAGTACATTGTACCCCAAATTTAGTCCTTAGCAGTTTTCAAAAACAGCCCTAATTCTTCAGGTTAAATAATTTTCATCTGCTTTATTGGAGACGTTAGTTGTTTCATCAAATGCGATTTTGGTAAAATGATTTCGAAGTAAAATTTCTTCTTGTACTGCATTGATAGCGATTTTAAATAAATTGTGGAGTAATCTGACTGTACAAGGTTTATTACTTTTTTCTAACTCGTTAATGTAATGTTTGGATATACGATGATGTCCAAGGCTCTTTTATAAAATTATAATGTTTTAACTTGCTCAATTTTTAATCCGAAAATTTGAGGTGGTTCAACTTTGTTCATTTGTAAATATGTGGATATTTGTCCGCGGTGATGGATTTCATGTTCTGGAATTGCCATAAGTATTCTCCACACACTAACTTCATGACCATGAAGGGTTAAAACCTTTTTTGTCAACACATCGTTGCCAACTTTTAATAGACCCTCTGTTAGTTTAATCTGACATGCCTCTAAATAATTTGAAATATCCTCAAGAGAAGCACCCTTACTAGTATCATGTCCTGTGTATATCCACGAACCATGTTCAAATATACCAAGAAACATCAATCGAGATGATGCAATATGTCGCAATAAATCACCTGTAGAAAATTTATCTTCAGAAGGCTTCCAACTTATGAGCTCATTAGGTATTACTTTCACATATTGCATCGTTCGTTTATGAATACCATCTAAATAATTTACATATTCCTTTATATCATGAATCATGTTGCCACTCCTTAATTTTTCTGACTTTTCTTATCTTATATTCTTCATTCTTTGGAAATAATCCTTTAAATTGTAGAATCGAGTATAGAAAATAAAGGGTTGCTTATTAAGCCATAGGGGGATTAAGTTAAATAATCCATAAAAAGCCCACTTCATGATGGGTGGTCTAAAACGAGTTAAGGTAGTAAATAAGCAAAAGCTATTAACTGATGAAATAGAAGTGCCAGCTATTAATTTAGGACGAATTAAATTTTTTGCTTCCAAAGGCATAACAGATAAATTTCTATTTTTCCATTTTACGAATATATGCTAGTTGTCCAATATGGTATGCATTATGAGTTGCGGCATTAGATATTATTGCCCACCATTCAGCCTTCACAGGATATCCATTTACAATAGATAAAAGTTGCTCTTCCTCAATGAGTTCTTGCCATTGAAGTAGTATTTTTAACAACTTTTCTTTTAATTCAACGAAAGTATCCGCATCTTTAACAAGAAAAGTATCCTTATTATTGGTTTGTGAATCGGCATTAACTTGATTTTCCTTGTACCATAATTGCCAAGTTTCATTCCAATATATTAGATGCTGGACAATTTCAGCAATACTATGACTTGAATCATCAGGTTTCCAAAATGCTTCTTCTGCAGATAGTCCTTCAACTGCTTCATAGAATGAGATATACCAACTACGATCATTAGCATTAGCTAGAAGTTGATCTAACAATACGGTTTTAGCATCAAACATTCACTTTTCATCTCCTTAAAATTATTCTTTTCTGAATAGTATATCATTTTGATGAACGGTTCGTAGATAATACGTCGTACTAGAAAGATATTGTGCAGGGGTGAAGATATGAATAAACGTATTAAGAAAAAGAAAAGTATGTGATTAGAGAAAGTTTCGTCTTAACTATTTCACTGCGTAAAAGAATCCCTAAAATTAAAGGAATTTAACAAATAATGCAGAATATAACAATTGTAAGGCTAATTTTGAATATAGGAGGAAATAAATTATGAAAAAGAAGAAAACAATATTTTCAGTTGCTACAGCAGCTATTCTGCTTTTAAGTTTGTCATTTGGTTCGGTGGCAAGTGCTTATAATGTGGAAGGAGCAGGTAGTGGTGGTCCCCCTCCACCTAAGTGTATTCCTGGAAAGCCATGTCCAATCCAATAGGTAATTAAATTGTGATATAAAAAATTACGCCTGTTGATTATCTAGTTTCTTCCAATAAAATCGCATAGAAAAAGAGAGATTCTCATGTAAAATAGTAGTCACCACAACAACTGTTTACGAAATGAGGAATCTCTCTTGCCCAAGAATAACACGATTTTTACGCTACTTCAAAACTTTCTTCCGGAAACCGAGCTTCAAGCGATTTTAGCGGAATTAGTTAAAGAAGTATTTAATAAGTTTTATCTTTGGTTGAGGGAAAATACAGAATACCAAAAGGTTAATGAGTATTTTAAAGAATTACTAAGCAACTTACACTGGTTTTATAATGATAACGATATAGTTGAAAACATTTATATTAACTTCTATCATTAGATAAGTACGTAATTTACTATTACCATTAACTACTCCATATTGGAATAAACAAAAAAGGTATTGGGAATTAATTTTCCTCAATGCCTTTTTTGTATTATTATGGGTTTTTAAACCCTTCTAATAAATTCGACACAATTTCTGTTCTATTTAAAAAAAGTTCTTGAATAGGTAAAACTGCATAAGATGAGGAAGAAGTTGTAGAAAATAATCGTTGTTTATCGTAAATAATATTTATCTTAAATTGACTATTATTTAGATTATATAATTTTAGAGACTTTGATAACTCATTATATATTTCTTGTCCGCCTCCACTTTCAAATAATCTTTCTATAGCTATTTTTCCATAGAATCCATTCCACCAAGATAAAAATAATTTAACACTTTCTGAAAATCCAAACTCTCCATTTACATTTCTATCAAACAGTTGCCGGTAGAATGAACCATCATTTTCCAAAACCCCATTACTATCGTAATATTGGTTTTGCACATTTTTATATATTACTTCATTCCATATCTCTTTAAATTTAATGTCAAATTTCCCCTTTGGCAAGATACCCCAACTCAAACTGTTAAAATCAGGAAATAAAGGCTGTGGATTATTATTACTATTATTATTTAAAAATAAGTTTTGTATAAATATTAGATAATTTAAAGAGTACGGAGCTATTGTTTCTAAATGGAGTTGATTATTTTTAGCATTATTTAAATCAAACATGAATTCGCACCTCACTCTTTTTTAAAAAAAATTATTGGATTATATTGTTAATATTTTACCAAAAGTATTGTAATTATATTAAAGAACTCTTCTTTCCTAACATTATGATATTATTATTTATAGTTCAAGCAAAAGTTATTACTAGTATATAAAAGCTATTCCGTTATTATATGCTAAAGGGCTTGTATAGTATACTTTTAAAGAAGGGGATTCCACTGCCTCTCCTGAAAATCTTGCAAGGTAACTAACTCCTTTTGTCAAAGAAACGCCATTTATATCAGCAACACCAGATATTGAAGGACCATACCCCCCTCCTGAAAAATACATTGACCCTTTAAAAGCACCGGTAGACTGAGTATAATATCTTCAAATAATGCACCAAAAATTTTGAACTACCCCGTAAAAGTTAGACATAAAATCTAACTTTTACGGGGTGTTTTTTATGACCAAATTTACTTCAGCTGAAAAATAAGAATCGTGATACGTTATATAAATGGACAACAAAGTATCCATCATATTGCTCGTGAAGCAGGGATTAATAAACCAGAATTAAGGACTTGGGTTTGTTTATATGAACATCATGGCACTGAAGCTTTCATGAAATCCTATATAAGTTATTCAACAGAGTTTAAAATGGATGTACTTAATGATATGAACGAAACGGGCATGTCCCTTATTGATCCAGCTGCGAATGAAGAGCGATAACATGAATCGGCTACACTAAGTTGGACATAAAAAATAAGGGCTAGTACACTTAGACTACCAACTTAAAGGAGCGTGCTACTATGTCACGTCAACGTCGAACTTTTACATCTGAATTCAAATTGCAATTAGTGAAGCTTTATGAAAATGGAAAATCTCGTGCAGATATTGCTCGAGAATACGATATAACGCCTTCGGCTTTAGACCGCTGGATTAAAAACCATCAAGAAACCGGTTCATTCGCTGCCAAAGATAATCGCTCTGAAGAAGATAACGAACTAGCTCAATTACGCAAAGAAAACCAACGTTTACTGATGGAGAATGATATTTTAAAGCAAGCAGCGCTGATCATGGGACGAAAATAGATGTGATTCGAAATAACACTCACAAATATCCTGTATCAGCGATGTGTGACGTCCTCGATATTCCGAAAAGTACGTATTACTATCATGCAGATTTGTGTGGTAAACGTGCGCTTAAAACAGAAGATAAAGAGATTTCTAAAGAGATTGCACTCATTTTCAAAGAATGCCGAAACAATTATGGTACTCGTAAAATTAAGAAAGAACTAAGTAAATTACCAGATCCAAAACACGTATCACGTCGCCGAATCGGACGTTTAATGAAAGGACTTGGACTAGTTTCAAACTATACAGTAGCACAGTATAAGCCGCATAAATC
>NZ_JBNNLZ010000033.1:0-47011 GCF_050272295.1 Lysinibacillus sp. NPDC048646 | reverse complement strand
AAAAATGAGTGTGAAGTGGTGAGGGATATTCTTCATCACTCCACATTCATAAAACTCTAAATTATTCTTTAATTAGGGTTGACTAATCGTAAGAAACGAGGCTGGGACATAAGAGAAAGTGTTAGATTGACTGATGTCGATCTAACACTTTTTTGCTGTAAGCGTTGATGTCCGCTACGGCGGACGCTTTCCGGGGGCGTGGCCTTCGCTACCATCAACTAGTGCTCTCTTCTGAATTTTATTTATTTCAAAAGGAAGAACGTCTAAATTTCTCTTCATTTTAGATAGCAAAAATTTAATAACGCCTTTGCTCCTCTTTCTTAAAAATTAAAGTTTTGTCCCAGCCTCTATTCTATGAATTATGATGAGGTTGGTGTTAATAAGAATTTTGGTGATTTCCAAAGCTCTGCCCATTTTTTAATTGCCGTAATGACAATTATTAAACCTAGAATCAGCATAATAATCGACAATACACCATTTAGTACATTGTAACCTGCCGCTGCTGAATTCCAATAAACGTTCTTAATCATCCAATAGCCTGCTACATTCACAGTCACGTATAAATAAGCTAAAGGAATAAAGCATGTTAGCGCATATATTCGCTTATCAGCTACTTTTAACACCATGGTTACACCGCATACTAATCCAATCGACGCCATTAACTGATTCGAAACACCAAATAGTACCCAAATGGAACTAATGTCCCCGGAATACAATAAGTACCCCCACATAAAGCAGGCTAGTGCACTTGCTACAATCGTACCTGGAATCCAATCTGTACGCTTTAACGGCTTATAAACATTGCCACCAAAATCTTGAATTAAGTAACGTGCTACACGTGTCCCTGCATCAATAGCTGTTAAAATAAAGACCGCTTCAAACATAATAACAAACTGATAGAAATAAGAAGACATTTCAGCGAACCATGGAATACCCGTGAAAATATCAGTCATCCCTACAGCAAGGGTAACTGCACCACCTGTTCGACCCTCTAAATCCATTCCTATGCTCTGCGCTAAGGTTTGTAAATGAACCGTCTCCATACCTAATGTTGCAAAGACAGCTGGTGCTGAATTTATAGCAAAATAATCTGCTGGATGAAGGGCTGTCGCAGCAATTAATGCCATTACCCCCACTAAAGATTCTACTAACATCGCACCAAAACCAACGATGCGAATATCTTCCCAACGATTAATCATTTTCGGTGTTGTCCCTGAACCAACAAAGGCGTGGAAGCCTGAAATCGCACCGCAAGCAATCGTAATGGATACGAATGGCCACACCGGACCCGCAATGACAGGACCACCCCCATGAATAAACTCTGTAATTGGCGGGAATTGAATCATTGGATTTACGAAGAAAACACCAATGATCAAGGCAATAAATACACCAATTTTCATAAAGCTACTTAAATAATCACGCGGCGCTAATAATAGCCAAACAGGTAATGCCGCCGCAAAAAATGCATAGATAGGTAGAATAATAGCTAAAGTATCACGATCAAACGTTAAAAAATCACCTAAGGCTGTTCCTTGAATCATTGGTCCCATAAAAACACCAATCATAAGCAATATAAAGCCAACAGTAGAAGTGACAAGTAAATTCCCCGTTTTTCGATAAGCAATGCCGACCAGTATCGCTATAGGAATTGTAATACCTACCGCAAAAGTTCCCCAAGGATTACGCTCTAACGCCCCCAGTACAACCATTGATAGTCCGGCCATTGTAATTGTAATAATAAATAGCATAGCAAGTCCTGTACAGAAACCTGCGACTGGACCTAACTCCTCTTTCATTACTTCAGATAAAGATTTACCACCATGGCGCATAGATGCAAATAAAACAACAGCATCATGTACTGCACCACCAATAACAGCACCAATCAATAGCCACAGTAGTCCTGGCAAATAACCAAATTGCGCTGCTAAAATTGGTCCTACTAATGGGCCCGCAGCAGCAATTGCCGCAAAATGATGCCCAAATGTTACCCATTTATTCGTCGGAACATAGTCTTTACCATCTTCCATAGCGTGCGCTGGGGTGGGTGTATCATCTGTAATTTTTAATACCTTCTTTGTAAAGAATATGCCATACAAACGATAGCTAATCATCAGTACACAAATGGAGCCAATTACAATTGTAATCGCATTCATCAAATCACTCCTTTTACTTTTTCCACATCATAGCAAATGAAATAAACAAATATTCGTTAAATTCACTGAAATGTCAGAAATTAAAGTTGAAAGGATACTTTCTTTGGTTGAAATGCACTTACTTTGAGCAATTTCGCCAAGGCGTAATTGCGTCCGAATTTTGAATCGCGCGGTGGCCTGTATGAAGCAGTTCTATTAGCCGTTATCTTATGGATACGACCCAGTTAGTCTAACACCCTACATGAACTCATGCAAAATCCGTGACAATGCCAGATTCAGTAAGTGTTGATACCCACTGCAAAGGCGTTACAACCACTTTCATCTCGCCAGCTATAGTGGAGGGAGTCTTCTGCTGAATGAGGATAAATCAAAAATTTTGCGTACGTCCTTCATGTATAGACGACTCACCGGTATGGGCTGCCTATTATGCAAAATTAGATTATATTTAGAGCTACTCCAGGGCTCTAGTTCAACAATATGCTCTAAATTGACGATAAACGCACGATGCACACGCACAAAACCTTTTAAAGCAAGCTTTTTCTCAAGCGTTGCTAATGATTCTGATGCGAAATAGCTTCCTTTGTCAGTGACAATAATGGTCTTACTATCTTCAGAAGTACAATACAAAATTTCTTGTATTTTTATGAGTAAAATTCGATCGTTTACATACACCGTTAGCTTATCAAGCTTGTCCATTTGCAGATGCTTTAACTCTTCCATCGTTTTTGCTTGTGTAGCAGTTCTTTTCGCCATTAACCTTTCCACTGCACCTTGTACACGCTCCGCTTCAAAAGGCTTTAAAATATAATCGAACGCGTTTACTTCAAATGCCTGTAATGCATACTCATCATAAGCCGTTGCAAAAATAATTTCTGGCTTATGTGCTGTTTGCATGAGCCTTTTCGCTAAATCGAGACCATTTTTAACGCCAAGCTCAATATCTAAAAAAACACAATCTATCTGTGCATACTGGGGATCTTTTAATAATTCCTCTACATTGTCCGCTTCTCCCCTGATCTCCACTAGCTTTGTTTGATCTAGTAAATAACGTAATTCAGCTCGTGCTAAGGATTCGTCATCTACAATAAATACATTCAACATATGTCTACTCCCATCTTGTCGCTTTTAAAGGTAGTTGAATTTTAATTTTCGTCCCAACATCTAACGTACTTGAAATTTGAAAATCCGCTTCTTTTCCATAAATTTCATGTATACGCTGATAAATATTCCATAGGGCAGTGCCCGTTCCTTGTTCAGATTGCAGTATGCTTTTTCCAAGCTGTTTCACCTGCTCTTTCCTCATGCCACAACCATTATCCTCCGTTAACAGTAATAGTTTATTATCGACTCGTTGTACCTTCACAATAATTGTGCCTTCCTTGCGATTTTTAAATGCATGATAAATTGCGTTTTCAACAAGTGGCTGCAAGGTAAAAGGAGGAATGTGCACGTCAAATAGTGACTCATCTAATTGAAATTGCACATCATAGCGATTAGGAAATCTGGTCTGCTCAATCGATAAATAAGCCTCAATATGGTCAATTTCATTTTTTAACGGGATGAGCAATTGACGAGCTCCTTGTAAATTACTTCTAAAAAATGTACTCAGTTTTAACAATAATGTTCTTGCCTCATTTGCATCTGTTCGAATTAAGCTTGAAATCGTGTTAAGGCTGTTAAAGAAAAAGTGTGGATGTACCTGTGCTTGAAGTGCCTTAATTTCAGCATCCTTTAATAATTTCCGCTGCCTTTCAATTTCAGCATATTCAAGCTGTGATGAAAATAGCCGACTTAGTCCCTCCGCAAGCTCCTTCTTCACCCCTGTTAATGAAGCTGCATTCATAAAATAGAGCTTTAAACTACCCACCGTTTGATGTTGTACCTTTAAAGGTAATACGATCGCTGCATTTAACGGACAATCGGCATGGGGACAATGGATTTCTTTTGCAGACGTAGCAGTAATAATACGCCCTTCTACTAATACCTGCTTCGTAAGCGCCGTCATGATTTCACGATGGATTAAATGGTGATCTTCACCAACGCCGACGTGTGCCAAAATTCCATTGGTATCTGTAATGGCCACTGCATCGACCCTTATTTCTCTTTTGATAATTTCTGCAACCGTTTGGCAGGATTCCTCATTTAAGCCTTTGCGAAAATGCTCGATTGTAAGCTGAGCAATCGAGAAAGCTTGGTGTGTTTGTAAAGCCTTTGTACGCTCTTCTTCATCAATAAACGTTTTAATGATCATGAAAAATAAAAAAATCCCAAAGGCATTCATCATGATCATCGGCATTGCAATTAGCAAAACTAATTGTATTGCCTGATCAAATGGCTTCGCTATTGCTAAAATAACAAGCATTTGCACGGTTTCTGCGCAAATTCCTATCATGACAGCCTTTTTATAGGAGAAAGTTTGACGGATTTTTAACTGTTGACTTAATCCACCTGTGATGAACCCTGCCAGTATTGTCGAAACACCGCAGGCAATCGCAGTAAAACCCCCAAGTGTAATTCGATGAATCCCCGCAATAATGCCCACGCATACGCCAACAAAGGGACCACCAAATATGCCAGCAATAGCTACACCAATTAGCCTCGTATTCGCAATGGCTTCTTCAGCATTTATAGTACTATGTATCATCTGATTAAGTGGATAGATTGTACCACTTTCGATCTTGATGCCCGTATAGCTACTGACAATACTCAAGGCGCTGAAAATAATGACAAGCCATATTTTTTCTTTCAATCCTTGATCTTGGAATAGCATTTCTCTAAACAGGCGCCATCTCGACATTAAAAAGGCAAAGACGATGATTAGTCCTACCCGCTCCAACATAAACAAAAATAGTTCCATCATTGCCCCCCTTTGCTATTTATTTTTCAAAGAACAATTTATAGGATGAGTAACCAAATACCTCTCCTGGGTTAATGCCATCTATGGCATCTAATTGATGGTTTTCGAATTGATTGGACACCATTTCCTTTAGCATCACAGATGTCATTACATCCTGTGCAAGCTCCTTTGGATATAGCCATTTCGCTTCTAGCAATTCATTTTCTTGAATACATAATGCCTGCTGTTCATCTCGCATCCTACAATAAAAAATGGCCATATTATCACTGACTTCCCCACGAATAACTCCTGTACGGAAACCAATCAACCCTGATACGAAACAATCGATCCCTGTCTCTTCTTTTATTTCTCGTACAACTGCTTCATCAATTGTTTCACCTGCATTCACAAAGCCAGCAGGTAATGACCAACGTCCTTTTAAACCACTATATGCTTTTTTTACAACAAGCCATTGTCCGAGCTGATTGACAGTAACCCCCGCTACTCCTAGCCAAACTTTTCCTCTATCTTTCTTCATATCCTTCACCTCTATGTCCTTATTATAACTTTTCAATTTCTATTGTTAGAAGCATTAATTCTGAATTATAAGATATTTAATTTTTGCACATTTTTTTCCACGCTCAAAAACCTCTTTCGCAAAATGCGAGAGAGGCCATTAAATTTTTACTGTAGCTTTTGAAGGGCCAACTAAAAATAGTGCATGATTATGTATTCCTTTTTCAAGCCGACACTCATTTATAGTTAGGTTACCATTCGAGAACAAGCCCAAACCAATTTGATGACTAAGTGCCTGTATTTTACACTTCCAAATGCTCAATACTCCAATTAAGATTTAAAATATTTTTTAAATTCGCCACTTGTTCTTCTCCAATTGTGTTGACTAATTGCTGTTCAATTTCCGATTTATAAAGTTCATTTTTCTCATAGCAAGCTTCACCAAATTCCGTCATTCGAATTACTTTGTGTTTTTTACTATGCTCGGCATTACTAACTTCTACTAATCCTTTTGCTTCTAAACTTTTTATAAATTTATGAGTGGCTTGTCTAGAAAAATCAACGCCTTTTGTTACATCTGAAATAGTCGGTTGATTTTTATAAATTCTCCCTAAAATATACCATTCTGAATTAGAGATATAAATATTATTATTATTATTCCACTTATCTTCAGCAAGTCGTCGAAGTATTTCGTGACGTTCGCTCAACAAATCAATTACATCTCGATTTTGCAATTCGTCCTTCAACTAGTTCACCTTCATTCCATATTTTCGTAATCACTATACAAAAAATAATACCATTCGTCAACCAAGTTGACAAAAGTCATTTAATTGCTTACAATTAATTTAGTCAACTTGGTTGACAATGATGTTTGATGGAGGGAATATACATGTACAATGTTGGCGATGTAGTCATTTATTCATCACATGGACTTTGTTCAATTGAAGATATTTGTGAACAAACCTTTAGCGACATTACAAAAACTTACTACGTTTTACAACCACTCAATGATTCAAAATTAACAATTCGTACCCCTACCGACAATGCAAAAAAACAGCTTAGAAATATTATCGAAAAAGAAGAAGCTATTCAAATTTTACATTCATTTACGTCTCCCGGCGTGGAATGGATTGAACAAAACACTCATCGTATGAGATTTCACGTAGAAATTATTAAAACTGGCGACAGACAAAAACAAGCAAACCTCTTAAACACCTTGCTTCGTAAAAAGTTTGAATATGAGGCGAACGAAAAAAAATTCCCAAATCAAGAAGAAAAATTACTTCAATCTTTACAAGAAATTATATTTTCAGAATTCTCCGTTGCACTAGATAAACCATCAGATGAAATTTACGAATATGTATTAACACAGCTTAACTAAGTTTTTTTTGAAGGTACATAAAGAAGCCACGTTATTTCTCTCCAGAAATAATGTGGCTTCTTTCATCGTCAATCAATCACAAATCTTGGGTATTTGCACGTTTTGCGGTTTTAGCGCTTGTGTCACATAAAAAAATGCAATTACATGTGGAGTGCTGCACTTTATTTTCTTGTTGCTTCATAAGTCAAGGTCTGTTTACTATTTGTTGGTTGTTTTCCATAATCGAAATCTGCGGACACAACTACATCTGAAAAACCGATACTTTCAAGTACTAACTTAAATTCTTCTACACCGTACCATCTTAGAGCAAAACGTTGTAATTCAGATTGAATCCGTTTTCCTTCTCGCCACTTTTCATACTTTAAATAGGAAACTTTATATTGGTTAAACAAATCGGCTTCGACAAGTTTTTCTTCCATTGTAATCGTATCACCATTCGATAAGGTAAATGTAGATGTTCCTTCAAACTTTCCATCAACGTCAAATTTGTTATCAGGTAGGAAAAGGTCTAGTATAAGTTTTCCATTTGGTTCAAGATGATCGTAAAGTCTTTTTAATACTTTTATTGATTCATCTCGTTTTTCAATCAATAAAAATGATCCTGCGGGAATTATAATCGCCTCATATTTAGTAGCTAGAGACAGTTCTTTTAAATTCGCTTCATATAATTCAGTCTTTAACCCACGTGCTTCACAGTGTCGACGACAAGAAGCTAACATCTCTGAAGAATAATCCACTCCATCAACATGAAGCCCAGATTCTAAAAGAGGAATAATTACGCGTCCAGAACCAACCATTGCTTCAAGAATGCGCCCTTTACAATCTTTCAGTCTGTCACAATAATATTCTATATCTCCGCTCAATGATTGTCCGACCTTTTTCGTTAAATCATAAACCTCAGTACAAAGTTCTCCATAATAACTAAAAGACATATATACTCCTCCTTAAATTATTGCACATAATTACCAATATATACCACGATACCAGTGAAAGATCTTTATTTCAAACAAAATAAAGTGACTTACAAAATTATTAGCAGAACTGAATTACAAACATACTGAAAAAGGTTGATGGTAATATAGTACATTGTTATTATTCACAGTTTTAGGTTTTACACGAATAGTATCTCTTCTATAAATGGCTGTACATTTCTACTTCTATAAGATAGAAAAAGCCCCTTTCATTTATCATGTTTTGCAACATCACAAATCAAAGAAGCTCGTTATTCACAATCCTTGTTAGGCAAATATAGAGCTAACAAGGGTTGTGTACATATTAATTTTATCTATCTTTTATAATCCACTAAACACTTTTCTTAAACATCAATCACAAACTTCAGGCGTACCTTCACGTTTTGCAGCTTTAAAGCTTGTGCCACAGCCACATGATGCGATTGCATTCGGATTATCGATAGTGAAGCCCCCGCCCATGAGCGATTGTTTATAGTCAATTTTCGTTCCCGTTAAAATAGGCGCATCTTCGTGGGTAACAAGAATAGTTAAACCATGTTGTACATCTTCAAAATCTTCATCTTTTTTCTCTTTATCGAAATGCATACCGTACGATAGGCCACTACATCCGCCACCATTAACAACCACGCGTAAAAAAGAACCTCGCTCTTCATTATGCTCCATCATCTCATTAATATGAAAGACGGCAGCCTCCGTCACTTCTATTACTTGTTTTAAACTTGTCATCCCTTCACCTTCTTTCTTATTCATTATCATATCAATTTTGACTATTGTATGACAAACATTCAGCTTCAAGTGTATTTTTTGCAATATTCCCGTTTTTTTCATTGAATTAGTATTTTTTATTCATGTGCTTAACTGACGAATTGGTATAATAGTTATAATAATGTCGATGAAAGAGGTATAAATTATGGAGATTTCACCATATTATGAAAAAAAGGTCCAATGTCTTAATTGTAAAAAAGAATTCTCAACATTAAAAGTACGTTCTAAATTCATTAAAGTAGAATATACCGAAACCGATTTTCAGCCGATTTATGCAGACGGTGTCAATGCCCTTTATTACAATGTATTCGTTTGTGAGCATTGTGGTTTCTCATTTACAGAAGACTTTACCAGATATTTTGCACCAGGCGTACAAGATGATATTCGTATTCAAATTACTGAAAAATGGGTACATCATGATTTTAAAGGGGAACGCACCGTATTCCAAGCTATTCAAGCTTATAAATTAGCCTTTCTTTGCGGCACGATAAAAAAAGAAAAATTTGTAGCAACAGCAGGTCTTGCCTTGCGTCTTGCATGGCTGTATCGTTCGCTGAAAAATGATGGCCAAGAGCAGCGTTTTATAAAAATTTCGAGGGACCATTATATGGAATCTTATTCTACTGAGGATTACAGCTCTACGCAAATGTCAGATGTACGTATTATGTATATGATTGCAGAATTATCACGACGTATTGGGGATCTAGAAAATGCGACACGCTTCTTTTCAAGAGTCATCGAAAAGCAAAGTACTGGTGGCGAAGCAAAGGTGATCGATATGGCAAAAGAGCAATGGGCAATCATTCGTAAGGAAAAAGAACAAGCGCGCCAAGTGTAAACAGAAAAAAGTTCTAGCTCAATGAGTCAGCTAGAACTTTTTCGCTATTCATTAGAATACTTGTTCAACTTCAATAATGCCAGGTACTTCTTCTAATAATGCGCGTTCAATACCTGCTTTTAGTGTAATCGTAGAACTAGGGCAACTGCCGCATGCACCTAATAAACGTAATTTTACAACGCCGTCTTCTATATCTACTAATTCACAGTCTCCACCGTCACGTAGTAAGAATGGACGTAATTTATCTAATACTTCTTGTACTTGGTCGTTAATTGTTGCTTCTGCCATTTGTCTCGACTCCTTTCCTTATAATGATTATAATGTTAGCAACAGAAAAAATCCAATATTGAATCACGGGGGAGAAGAAATACTATGGAACACACAAAACCGATTATCGAAATTTATGGAACGGCAGTCATTTGCGCAAGTTGTGTCAATGCTCCATCTTCTAAAGATACATATGAATGGCTACAAGCAGCTATTGATCGCAAATACCCGCACCAAGCCTATGAAATTCGCTATGTCGATATTGAAGGTCCAATTGAGAATGAACGTGACCAAGATTATGCTGCGCGTATCCAAGAAGATGAATTTTTCTATCCACTTGTACTCATTAATGATGAAGTGGTAGGAGAAGGCTATGTGCAATTAAAACCAGTCTTTACAGCACTTGAAAATTTAGGCTTCACACCAGACGTAACCGTTTAATGAATACGAAAGGGATTGTTCGAAGTTAACCTTCGAAGCAATCCCTTTTTCAATGGTAGAATTTCTGCTCAATTCTTAATCGTTTTGATATTTATACATCCATAGTAATCCCGATTTCATCAATCGTGCGATACGTCCAGTAACAGTTGTATCTGCTAAATAAGCAAATCCTTGTTTTTTACCAAGAGAGCCCATGAAACCTTTTAATTTAATATCTGGCATTTTCTCTGGTAAATGCTCGCCCTTCCAACGCATACGAAGTACTTTAACGATTTGTTCCGCTTGTTCCTCAGCTAATTGTGCACTTGGAGAAAATTCTGAAGAGGCACAATCCCCTACAACATATACATGCTCATCATCGAGCACATTAAAGTATTGTGTTACGATTGGACGACCTTGACGATCCTTTTCAACATCTAAATCACGTACAATTTTCACGGGCTGTACCCCAGCTGTCCAAACGACTGCATCAAGTGGAATTTCATCTTCATGATTGAAAATTTTACCTGGTTCCACTTTTGTAATATTAGAATTCGCAATAACATCTACGTTATGCTTGATAAACCAATCTTTTACGTATTTACTAAGCTTTTCAGGGAAATCTTTTAAAATACGTTGACCACGGTCAAATAATTTTACTTTTAAATCTGCTCGACTTTCACGTAGCTCACTTGCAAGCTCAATACCGCTTAAACCTGCACCTACAATACCAACAGTCGAACCTGGTGGTAAACCACAAAGCGCTTGGAATGTTGCACGTGATTTTGCCATTGTCTGAATGCTATAAGTGTAATCTTCTGCACCCGGTACATCATGATATTTATCTTCACAGCCTAGTCCAATGACTAAATCATCATATTCAATTCGTTGCCCATCTTCTAGTATGACTACTTTTTCTGCACGATTAATGTCAACGACTTCTCCATATACAGCCGTTAAACGATCATGCTCTGGGAAGCTTACACGAATTTCTTTATCTGTCGATGTCCCTGCTGCCAATGCATAAAATTCTGTTTTTAAACTATGGAAAGGTGCGCGGTCTACTAGCACGATTTCCGTGTCTAAAGGTAAGTTATTTGGTAATAGACGAAGCATGACACGCATATTGCCATAGCCGCCACCTAAAAGTACTAATTTCCCCATAATAGTCTCCTTTTATATCACTAATAATAATTGTTCACAAAGTATCCACAGACGAGTATAACCGATTGTGAGATGTTTCACAATATAAGAATGCAATTTTGTGAAAGATTTCACAAAATCAATCGTTGACGAACGTTTCAAAAGCGAGTAGCATTACAATGGTGAGGTGACATGTATGAATCCAATGGTTGAATTTTGTGTAAGTAATTTAGCAAATGGCTCACAAGTAACTTATGAAATACTTGAACGCGATCCAAATATCGACGTTTTGGAATATGGCTGCCTTAGTTACTGTACCAAGTGTTCAGAATCCTTTTACGCCATCGTTAATGGTGAATTAGTAGAAGCCGATTCTCCAGAAGAGCTAACAAAAGCCATTTATCAATTTATCGAAGAAAATCCATTATGGTAATTTTATTTACAAAAATCAGTTATTTTAAACATAGAAAAAGGATGTTATGTCGAGAAAAATCGACATAAGCATCCTTTTTTATATTTTATACGAATGCTTCAATACAATACGTCGGTTGAAGCTCTTGTTCTTGCACAATCTTAGTGGGTGTTACACCTGTGTTGACATGGATTGTATCACAACCGAAACGAATACCACACATAATATCCGTGTCATAATTATCGCCGATCATTACCATTTCATCCTTTGTTAAGCCGTATTCAGCGGCAATCACTTCAAGCATAGCAGGTGATGGTTTACCAATGTAAGTTGGCTCAACATCAGCCACTTCCCCTACTAATCGTGCAAACGAACCATTCCCTGGTAAGAAACCATACTCTGTCGGAAATTTAATGTCTTGATTTGTTGCAATAAATGCAGCGCCATTTTGTATAGCAATCGTTGCCTTAGCGAGTGCCATATAGTCAAGTGTTCGGTCAATTCCCATTACAAAGACGTCTGGATCGGCGTCTACAAGTTTTATTCCTTCATTATATAACGCAGCTCGGATACCATCCGATCCCATCATTGCCACCTTTTGTCCAGCAAAATTTAGGGCTATATATTTCGCAGTTACCAATGCACTTGAATAAATATGTTGGAGTGGTGCGTCCACACCAATTGCACGTAAAGCCTCTTGCAATTGCTCTCTCGTTTTCGATGAATTATTCGTCACGTAAAATGGCTCAATCCCTGTTTCTTGTAATCCATGAATAAAAGTAACCGCTGAAGGAATACCTTCCTTTCCACGGTATACAGTGCCGTCTAAATCAAAGCAATAGGCCTTATAGGATCTCATTGATGATCCTCGGGTAAAAATGCTGAAACAGGGCCTAACTCATTCGTTAAGTAATTATTCACAGCTGGTGAGAACTGCTTCAATGTTGGTAAACTGATTGTTAACACATTCACAACTTCATCAATATCTACATTTACAAATTCACGAACAAGCATTTTTCGTAAGCCAACAACTGCTTTTAATGACGCTTCCATTTCAGTAGTTACGACTTTTTCATCGATTAAAATATCAATAATATCCTCATAGCTACCTGGATCACGCATAATGAAGCCATCAATCATTAAATTGCCAACATCCATCATTGATTCCATCACATTATGTCCGATACGCTCGAGTGCTAATTTTTTAATATCATTTTGCAGCCAGTTATCCTCTGCCTCCAAAGTCGCTAATAGTCCATCTAAGTACTGTAAATTATTTGTGATTTTATTACGATCTACAAAATACACAAGGAAAGCCCCCATTCAAATCATTTAAAGTTGATAGTCATTTCTCTTCTATAGTACCATATCTATAGGACTGGAAGGAGATTAAAAGATGGAACGTTTTTTCTTATATGATGATGTAGAAGATACAAAAACACGCTTTGTCAGTTTTGCTGGACAAAAGCTACGTTATGATTTAGCAATTTTACAATCTGGTCGTTTCTTTGGTAAAGTGCTTGTGATGGACATTCAATTTGGTCGTTTCGCTATCATTGGTCCAGACGATGTGGAGGAGCCTGGCTACCTCGAACACGTTTACAATCGCTCTGAAGAAGATACAATCGAGCTACGTGAATATTTACGAGAATTACTTAATTGACAACCTTCACTGAACTGCCCCGTAAAAGTTAGACACAAAATCTAACTTTTACGGGGTGTTTTTATGATATTAAAATAATAATCCGCTTAGACTCCTGCGAATTATATGTAGCAAACGGGAAACCTCAGCTACAAAAAATCGGCTAAAATTCACGTCCAGTGACAACTTATCTGCCCGAAAGCGAAGTGTCATTGACTCGACAACAACACACGCCCTTTCTGCGATCAAAGCGTCAGTGAGACGCAGTGACGGGAGCACACGCCCTCTCTGCGACCAAAACGTCAGTGAAACGCAGTGACGGGAGCACACGCCCTCTCTGCGACCAAAACGTCAGTGAAACGCAGTGACGGGAGCACACGCCCTCTCTGCGATCAAAACGTCAGTGAAACGCAGTGACGGGAGCACACGCCCTCTCTGCGATCAAAACGTGAGTGAAACGCAGTGACGGGAGCACACGCCCTCTCTGCGACCAAAACGTGAGTGAAACGCAGTGACGGGAGCACACGCCCTCTCTGCGACCAAAACGTGAGTGAAACGCAGTGACGGGAGCACCACGCCCTCGTGACCAACATTATCGATGCGACTCGTGCCTTGCCAACAGAAAGCGTAACCAATTTCCACTTTACAGGAAGCAAGTTATTATTGAAGGACTTTTTAGAACAGTCCCTTCATTATTTATTAATAATTGAAGGATTGTCTTTATTGTGAGGCTTGTCTTTGTTTTCGTTATCATTTTGTTTTTTTGCTTGTTCATTTTGTCCAATTACGCCTAAATCATCAACACTAATATCAAAACCATATCCGTACTCTTCACGATTTAATTGTCTTTTTTTTCGTTTCTCATTAGCCAAAATAATCACCTCCACTACATAAATTAACCTTATTCATGTGATTTATACTTGTGAAAAAGCAATTATAAACTGCATAGTTATGCAGTTGCATCCTCTATAATCCACTCGACAGCACTGATTAAATCAGGGAAAATGGCATCCGCAAGAGGATCACTTTTTCCTAAGTAAACGCCTTTTGTGCCTGCTTTTTTGCCAGCAATTATATCTGTATCAGTGTCCCCTACCATATAGGATTTCGCCAGATCAATATCATATTTTTTACCTAGATCGACAATTAATTTGCTATTTGGTTTGCGACAAGCACAGCCTGCCTTCGGTTTATGAGGACAATAAGCAACGTCATGAATAATTGCTCCTTCTTTTTTCAATTCATTTTGCATATGAACATGTATTTGTTGGAGCTTCGATTCCTTCATAAATCCCAATCCAACACCTCCTTGATTGGTTACTACAAATATGAAATCAAAGAACTCATTTAATTTTTTTATTGCTTTTGGAACAGATGGTAAGAAATATAGATCCTGCGGTTTATTTACAAATTTAACTCGATTCGTTAATACTTCATTGATGACGCCATCCCTATCTAAAAATACTGCTCTTTTCATTGAACTCCCACCTTTATGCCAAAATATAGTTTTCATAGTACTTCATTCGTTTTATATTGTTACCAATATTATAAAACCTAACAAAGAAAAAAACCTGATGCTTATTATTGCATCAGGTCATTATTGTTATTCTGTTATTTGTGGATTTTCTATAGGCTTTGCCACTTCGGTTGCTTCATTTACTGCAATTTCAGGTTGCTGTATTATTTTGCCGCATTTACGTAATACGAAATAAGCACAGCCAAAATTACAATACTCGTATAAGTAATCTTGAAGCGTACTTATTTTTGTATCAAAGGTAGATTTTTGATTTTTATCTTCAAAGAAGCCTTTTAATCGTAACTGATTATAGCCCCAGTCTCCTACGATATAATCATATTTTGCTAAAATATCTGAGTACCGTTCATTAAATGCTTCCTCTTGAAAAGCCTCACGGTAATCATTGATAAGCTCGTATTCATATCCTTCAATAACTATCAAAGTGACACCACCTTTCTGTTTTAGTTTAGCTTTACAAATCTACTTGTAATTGGCGCTCTTTTGTTGCTGCATTCACTTGTTCATCCGCATGATAGCTACTACGTACAAGCGGTCCTGCTTCGCAATGTTTAAAGCCTTTTTCCATGGCAATTTTGCGTAATTTCCCAAATTCTATTGGTGAATAATATTTTTTTACAGGTAAATGCTTTTTCGTTGGTTGTAAATATTGACCAATTGTCATAATATCAACGTTATTTGCACGTAGATCATCCATAACCTCTAAAATTTCTTCGTGTGTTTCTCCTAAGCCAATCATTAAAGATGATTTCGTTGGAATGTCTGGTTGCATTTCTTTGGCTAAACGAAGAAAATCTAACGAACGCTCATACTTAGCACGTGCACGTACTCTTGGCGTTAAACGACGTACAGTTTCAATATTATGATTTAAAATATCTGGTTTAGCATCCATTAAAAATTGAAGGTTTTCTTTAATACCGCCTAAGTCAGATGGTAAAACTTCAACAGAAGTAAATGGACTTTTACGACGAATCGCACGTACCGTTTCGGCTAATACCTCTGCACCGCCATCTTTTAAGTCGTCACGAGCAACCATTGTAATAACAACATGCTTTAAGTTCATGATTGCTACAGAATCTGCTACTCGTTCTGGTTCAGCTAAATCTAGCTCATTCGGTAAACCTGTTTTTACAGCACAGAAACGACAAGCTCGCGTACAGACAGATCCTAAAATCATCATAGTAGCTGTACGGCGTTCACCCCAGCACTCATGAATATTTGGACAGCGTGCTTCTTCGCAAACTGTATGTAGATTTTTTTCACGCATGAGCTTTTTTAGCCCTTTATATTCATCGTTCGTGTTTAGTTTGATTTTTAGCCAGTCTGGTTTTCTTAAATGTTCTTCTTTGTCCTTGCTTGTAGGTTTACAAGATGTCATACAAATTTCGCCCCTATCAAAATTATATATTGTTAAATATCATCTACCTTCACTGTTGTCAATGTAACATAATAAACGAACGGCAACAACTAGCATTTACTATTCAAGCAACATTTCTAATCATAAGGTACTGGTACCTCAAGTGATGGCTGTGGCGCCTCGCTGCCATTTGTATAGATATGTGGTACTGGTCCTCTTGTCAAACCCATCGCCACTGGAATATCCTGTGAAACGGTAGCAGATTTACTGGCAAATGGTACAATAATTTGTACGTTGACCTCTATATGAATCCCTACCTCCACATAGGCACTATTAATGCCAAATTCTTGAATGTCTGATGTGACATTGCTATGCACATTGCCAATTACATGAAAACGAATCGGTATTTTAGGTCCTAAATTTCCGAGCAATGGAATGTTCGCAGCTTGCCCAAGTGGAACAAAAAAAACAATGCCGTCACCTTCTTGAATATTATTGATGTCGTATTCGACGTTTTCTAATTCTGGTAAATGTGCAAGTTCTCCTTGTTCAGCCTGTTCTAAATACATTTTCACGAGTTCTATTGTTTCTGCACGAACACGATTAATAATTTCAGTATTAAATTTTGTCGTTACCATTTCAGACGAACCAGCTGGTAAATCTTCAATAATATCATTGACGTCTAATACGTTTGAAGTACGTGCATTGATGGCTTTACTCACAACATAGGATGCAATTTTAGTGGTTTGTACTTCTGCATATTGTAAATAGGTGGGCATAAGACGCTCATTCAAAAAATACAAAAATAGTAATAAACAGACAATACTACTGACAATCAATACAGTTAAACGATTTAGCGGTAAACCTTTTTTACTATTTGTTCCTAATTTCATTCTTTTTCGAGGGAAAAACAAAAAAATCTCCTCCTGTTCCATAACGTATGAACAGGAGGAGAAAATTATTCAACTTACGATGGTACTACGTAGTCCGTTTCAATACTTGCAATGGCAATCGTTGGGTAGTCCACTAAATTAATTTCATATGTAGCAGATAGTAATTCATTTTGTTCTTCAAAAATACGAATCCAAGGTAATGCGGCATTCAATGTATTTTGTTTTGATACAATGCCTCTTCTTCCATCTGATAATTTTAAAATCACACCATTTGGATAATGGACTACAGCCTTTTTCAGTGCATTAACAATTCGTACATCATAAATGGTACCAGAGCCCGCTTCAACAATGGCTAACCCCTGTGATGGGAGCATTTTTTCACGATACACACGATTTGTTGTTACCGCATCAAAAACATCTGCTACGCCTATAATTTTTGCAAATGGATGAATTTCAAAATCAACTAAGCCGCGTGGATAGCCACTTCCATCGATACGTTCATGATGTTGGAAGGCACAATGTGCAACAAGTAAAGAAATGGAGTGTAAATTACGTAACAAATCAAAACCATATCGGGTGTGCATTTTCATGATTTCAAACTCCTCATGTGTTAAGCGACCTGGTTTTGTTAAGATTTCTTTCGGTACCATCAGCTTTCCAACATCGTGCAATAAAGCGCCAATACCGATTAAACGTAAATCCTCTGCTGAATGTCCCAACTCTTTTGCAATGGCTATTGAATAAAGCGTTACCTGAAAGGAATGTTGATACAAGTATTCATCGAATAAATAAGCATCTGTTAAAATTGTTAAGATTTCATTATTACCAGTTACAGCTGACAGTAGCTCATCCACAATTGAGACAATCACTTTTGATTGCCGATCAAGCACGTAAGAGGCACTAACTGCATTTAAACCATCTAATGATTGGAAAGAATCTTTAATGGTTGAGATTGTTTTATTTCGGACAGCAGGAGGAATGGTCTCCATTACTTCAATACCTTCAGAAATTTCGTCGTCAATATATAAATAATGCGTATTCAACTGTTGAAGTCTTTGAATAATACGTTCGTTAATGACAACGTCCTTCTTTAAAAGAGGATGACCCGCCTCATTCCAAATGGTTCTTCCTAATACCATTCCTTCTTTTAATACTTCGATTGAAATTAATCGCATGATTTCTTCCCCAATCCATTCTTAAAGCTCATTTTTATCTATTGCTGAAAGAACTTTTGCCCGTAATCTAACATAATATTTCGTAAAAAATCAGGTAAAATATATTTTTTCTTAGCATATTTAAAGCTTGGATAAAAATAACCAAATGTAAACATATCAAGTGTTACTAATTTGTATATATGGTCGCTATCCGCAATCTTTCCGTTTATGAGTATTTGTCGATCCTCATTCATAGAAAAACCGTAAGTCAGCATCTTACCGAAAATAACACCCCTAAAGCCTAAACCCTTTAGCTCAATATAAGGCCATTCCTCGTTTTTCGATTGCTGTAAAATTTCTTTTAGTTCTGAAACCGACAATTCAATTGTACATAAATTAATCGGATGTGGAAAAATTTTATGCAAATCAAGGGCAGTAACAGTTCCTTTTGGTAGACCATCTAGAAAAATACCGGCATTAAACAAAGCACCGTCTGCACCACTTTTCTCTAAAATAGCTTGTGCAAATAAATGAGATAGTTGCGAATAATGGAACCATTCTTTATTATAAGATTTTTCAGTTCTGAAAATAGGTTTATCTAGTAATCTTTTAGCTATTTCCTCAAATGAAAATAGTATATCTTGTTCGTCTTCAACCTCTGGCAAGTCCTTATTATGAATTAAAGTATCCTTTTTTTCAACAATTTTCCTCATTTTTTTATCATACTCGACTACTAAATAGCCAGTAAATTGCCCATATTTTCCTCCACCTGTAAGGAGTACGCCATTAACAAGTTTACCATCCGGAAGTACATGGTGTGTGTGTGAGCCAAAAATCACATCGATTTCGGGACATTCTTCAGCTAAAAGTTCATCTTCAGTTATACCTAAATGAGACAAACAAACTACGATATCTACTTCTTTGCGAAGTTGAAGGGCTAAGCGAATCAATGTGCTTCGTGCCTCATCCATCTGCCAATTTAATTCCTTATAATAGATTTCAAACATTGCCGTTGCTGCAATAACTGCAATCTTTGTGCCATTAGCGGTCGTTAACACAACAAAAGGCTTCATCCATATTGGATTTCCCCCCCGCGTTGCATGGACGTTCGCTACTACGACATCAAATGTAGCCTTATCATATAAATGATAAAGCTCTTCGTGAGACAATGTAATGCCTTCATTGTTACCTATTGTCACAACATCGTAGCCAGCTTCATTTAATAATTTGACATTGCCCTGCCCAATTGTTGCCTCCGTATATATGTTTGAGCGATCTAAATGGTCCCCGACATCAAATAAATAGCTTGTTTCTCCAATCGCTGCAAACTCTGTACGTTTTTCTTTCACATAGTTTTGCATTCGTGGCCAATACTTAAAATGACTGTGCAAATCATTCGTGTGAAAAATATGAATTTTTTCAAGCATTCAAGCCACCTCTTTTTTTATAATAAAGCGTCAAGTATTGAGCGAATTCCTAATAATAATAAAATAATTCGAAGTGCTAGCACAAGCGTATCTGATTTAATTCTTTTGTTTAGCGCTGCTCCCAACTTAGCACCGATATATGCTCCTGGAATGACAGGTATTGTATAAAGCCATGGGACATGCCCTAAATAAATATGGCTTGCCGAGCTAACGATTGACGATAAAAACACCATGAACATTGACGTCGCCACTGCCACATGCGGTGGGAATAAAAATAAAATAATCATGGCTGGTACAATCATTGAACCACCGCCGATGCCAAATAATCCTGAGGCAAAGCCAATTGCAAACGTGATTGTCACTGCAAACCAAATTGGATAGCCGTATACATATGTTTTCCCTGATGCATCTGTAAATTCCTGTTTCATGCCATTTTTCACAAACCATTGTACAGGTTTCAATTTGTCACGCACAAGTAAAATTGTCGCCAAAATAATAAGTAAAATGCCAAAATATAAGTTAAATGATGGCAAATCCAAACCTTTGTTTACCCATGCGCCCAGTATTGTACCGGGTATACTACCTATAAAAAAGATAAATCCACTTTTATAATCAACCGTTTTGGATTTCATATAACTCAATGTTGAAGCAAGACCTGTAAAAATCATCATAACAACAGATAAGCCAACCACTTTCTGGGGTGTTAACTCTGGAATCATCCCCAGATTTAACCCAATAAATAATGTGGCTGGCACTAATATAATACCTCCACCAAGCCCAACAAGTGAGCCAATCAACCCTGAAAGTATCGCAATAAAAATTAAAAGCAGAAATTCCATTATTTTTCCCCTTCAAACATATTTAATTGTATCGGTGCTAAACCAATATCTCTAATGGCTAAGATTTCTTGCAATTCTTTTGCATTTTTAGCAGCATGAAGTCCTGAATTGTTATTAAATAAGACAAACAGCTCCTGCACCTGTGATTGTAAACTTTTAATATGTTGCCCTAGTTGCTGCAATTCTTCCTTATTATAATCGTATAAAAACCGAACTTTTCGCCAATTTTCTGCATTGCCCGTATTACGCCAGCCATGAATATTACGACCATGTATACGTATGAGTGCCTTATTCGCAGTTGTTTGTGGATAAAATGGTACAGAGCCAACACCTGCCTGTGGCTCATCGCAAATCGTATGAATAAATTGATGCTCTCGTAAAAAGTCTATTGTTTGCTGTACCAAATTGTCTGCGTACCATGTTTGATTGCGAAACTCGATTGCCACCTCAAAATCCTTCAATTGCTGTCTTATATACAATAAATATTGGACATTTTTTGCCTGACAATCAAACCATGGTGGAAATTGAGCTAAAATCATCGCTAGCTTTCCATGTCGTTTAAACTCATTCACACATTCAATAAATGCGTTAAACATATCATTTTTCGATTCAAATGGAATGTCTCCACGTAAATGCCCTGTCATCCCCTGATAAGCCTTGACAACAAAACCGAAATCTTCTGGTGTATTTTCACACCATTTACGTACATTTTCTATAGACGGAATGGCATAAAAAGAAGTATCTACTTCTACCGTTAGAAAATGACCTGTGTAATCGAATAATTTTTCCTTTGAGGCAGTCACTCCACTATACAGTGAAGGATGATCGCCCCAGCCCGTTAATCCAACTCGAATCAAGTGACCCCCTCCTCTATGTAGATAATCATAGCACACACTTTCTTACTGCGAGTAACCACACAACAAAAAATGCGACTACAGCTAAACAGCCCTAGTCACATGTATACCTGAAGTCTTGATATTATTTTTATAATGCATCTTCACATAAACTACAGATTGCAGGGTTATAATTGCTTCATGAGGTGATATCATAATGAACTATCATATTCTTGTAGTTGAGGATGATCAAGAAATCCAAGAATTAATTACACAGTTTTTAATGACACAAAACTATACGATTGAAGTCGCATCCGACGGGTTGGAGGGAATGAAACGATTTAATACGCAATCCTTTGATTTAATTCTTCTAGATGTGATGATGCCTAACCTTAATGGTTTTGAAGTGGCTAAAATGATTCGAAATCAGTCAAATGTACCGATTATTATGCTAACTGCATTAGAGGAAGAGCAAGATCAAATGCAAGGCTTTGATGTCGGAATCGATGATTATATAACGAAGCCCTTTTCCTTTCATGTTTTGATTAGGCGCGTCGAGGCTGTCCTGAGAAGAAGCTGTCATCAAAATACTGGCAATCAATTAAATTTTAATGAGATACTTGTTGATTGTGACGCATATAAAGTGTATGTCAATGGGATTGACATACCATTAACGACAAAGGAGTTTGAAATTCTGCAACTGCTACTTCAAAATAAGCAAAAAGTACTCACAAGAGAAATCATCGTAGAAAAAGTTTGGGGATACGATTATTCTGGTGAAACACGCATGATTGATACGCATATAAAAAATATACGGAAGAAATTAGATGTACCCTGTATTAAAACAGTAAAGGGTATTGGTTATAAAATCGATGAATAATATACTAAAACTCCTGAAGATGAAGAGGATTACCTATAAACTCTTTATCATAACCTCTCTCATCTTGTTAGCTTTTGCTGTCATGATTTATCTAACTTTATACTTCTTTCTTCCAACATTTCATGAGCAATATAAAACAAATCAGCTTCAATCAGGCATAGAAGAAATAATTGATAAATCTAAGAATCTTACATTTCGAGATGCTATTTCACTTTTTGATGAATACTCAAAACAAAATAATGCCTTCATCTACCTTCAAGATAAAGAAGAAACAATTGTTTATTCGCCTTCTTTCTTTGTTCAGGGAGATACTCAATCAAAAGTGATTGCTAAAACGTCTCCAGCAAAGAGTCCTGAGATTCTTGGTAATTCATTTAATGCTACCATGCCGATTCAATTCAAAGATGGTAATTTAGTGCTTGTTGTGTTTGCAACTTTTCAACCTATTGATGAAGCATCACAAGTCTTAGTCCGTTTCCTTCCCTATATAAGTATCATTGTCGTTGTAATTGGTCTGGGAAGTGCTTATTTTTATTCCAGGTTCATTACAAAACCACTTATCTATATTAATGAGGGCGCACAAAAGCTGGCAAACTTGGATTTTTCAAAAAAAATCCAACTTCATTCTACGGATGAATTAGGGGAACTATCAAATAGCCTGAATGATATGTCAAAAAATTTACAACAAACCATGCTTGAATTACAAAAGGCCAATGAACAATTAAAAAGTGATATTGAAAAAGAACGAGCAATCGAAATAAAACGCAGAGAATTTTTTACAACGGTTGCCCATGAACTAAAAACACCGCTCACTGTTATGAAAGGTTACTTAGAAGGGATGATTTATAATATTGGTCCTTATCAAAATCGTGACCAATATTTAGAGAAAAATCATAAAATTATTGAAGAAATGGAGCTACTGGTCCGCGAAATTTTAAGTATGTCAAAACTAGAACAAGATACCTTTAAACTGAAATTAGGAGAAGTAAAACTTCTAGAATTGATTGATACAATGACAAAAGATCTCGGTTTTTTTGCTTCTCAAAAAAATATTACAATCATAAAACAAATTGCTCCTCATCTCTCAGTACGTACAGATCGTGATTTATTAGAAAAAGCCTTAAAAAACATTATTCATAATGCCATTATGTATTCGCCACAAGGGGAAACAGTTTATATAGAGCTAACTGAGCACCCAAATCAAAATACTATCCAAATACAAGTCATCAATACAGGTGTCAAAATTAAAGAAGAGGATATACAACAGATATTCGAACCCTTTTATCGAATCGAAAAATCAAGAAACCGCAATACTGGTGGAAGTGGCCTTGGACTCTATATAGTAAGACAAATTTTTGATTCCCTTTCTATCACCTATTCTATGAATAATACCGATCAGGGCATACAATTTACAGTTACTATCCCTTTTTCCATTAAGTAAAGGGGTTTACGTAAACAATTGACTCTGAATAAGAAGTAATGATAATCAGGTCCGGAAAAAGCCACTCGCTTTCCGCAGATGAACTAGCTAGCCTCCTCCTTCACTACGTTTCGTGCGAGGCTAGCTAGTTCATTCTTCCACAGGAGTCTCGCAGCTTTTTCCTCTCTATTCAGAATCAAGGGGCTTTGGCGATGATGTCGAAAAACTTAGAGAATGAAAGCAATCAACTTGGCATGATTACGTATGATCAAGTGGTTCCACAAGATCACTTAAGTACACTAGTTGATTGGAGCGCAGGCGGCGAGTGTAGCTGACGGCATTCGCCTTTCGCTACAGAGCAAAGCTTTCTGTGGGAAGAGCATAGCGACGAAGAGACTGAAGCCATCCCCGCGAAAAGCGTCCGCCGTAGCGGAAATCAACGGGTTCATATAAATACATCTATTTGAAAAGAAATAAGACTGTAAACAAACTACTCTATTTTTTGAGTTTGTCTACAGTCTGAACTTTTTTCTGCATAAAAAGCTTATTAATGGTTGGTTTATACTATGATGAAGATTTTATTAAAGATGGTATAGTCACTTTTACACCGCTCTCTTTAGGGTGTTTTTTTTAACTAGATGTCTCGACAGAAATTTATTAAACTGATCTATATATTAGTTAGGAGACGCTGCTCCTGAAATAGTGCCATCTTGATTCGGAGAGCCATTTTCCCGTTGTTCTGGTGACATTTCTCTTGGATTTGAAGAGTACTCATCCCACTGTTCTGGTATCATTTCTTGATTTAGGTCATATTCCTCCCATTGTTCTGGCTTCATCTCTCCTGGACTTGGACTGTACTCCCCAAACTGTTCTGGTTTCATCTCTCCTGGATTTTGTATTCTATTATCTTGCTGCATATTTGTTTCGTTTGGATTCGATTCTTCACTCCCACTTAAATTGACCAAATTCGTTAACGAACCAATTACTATTCCCATAGACACTAAGCCAATGGAAAATGCTAGTTTTCCCCACATTGTTAACTCTCCTTTTTAATTTTTTAGATTATCAAAAGTTGTTTATATCGATTGGTTGGCCGCTAGTATAAAACCTTTATCAAAACGAGTTTTGATAAAGGTTTTATTATCTATTTCCCCTACAAATTTTTGCAAACTAAATTTCTTTTTTCAAGATACACTACTTTATCTGATTGTTTAGCTACTTCCTGAGAATGCGTGACAACAATGATGCATTTATTTTCTTTATGGGCTAGATCTTTAAATAACTCAACAATTTCCACAGAAGTCTTCTCATCGAGATTCCCAGTCGGTTCATCAGCAATTAATAAATCTACATTACTAGATAATGCACGAGCAATTGCTACACGCTGTTGTTGACCACCGCTTAATTGTAATACCTTTCGTTTTGCTTCTACTTCCGTTAAGCCTACTTTTCCTAATAACTCTAGCGCTCTTCCCTTTTTATCTTTCACATTAACCCCTGTAATTTCCATTGCCGTGACTACATTTTGAAGAGCGGTCATATACGTAATGAGATTATATGATTGAAAGATTATCGAAACGTATTTATTTCGATAAGTATTTAGTCCAATCTTTCGTATATCTTTTCCTTTGTAAAGCACATGTCCTTCTTTTGGATTATCTAATCCACTTGCTAAGCTAAGGGCTGTTGTTTTTCCTGACCCTGATGGTCCTAAAATGCTATAAAAGCACCCCGCTTCAAACGTAAAATTTACATTCTCTAAAAGCGTGTTTTTCTTATTATTACTTTGATAATAGTATTGTAGATTTCTAAACTGTAAAATAGTATCCATTAGTCTCTCCTATTCATCTTTTAATAAAATTTCTTTTGGATTTAATCGAAGAATCGATAATGCTGGAAGAAGTGTTGATAAAATCGCAATTAATAGACCTAATCCCCCTAAATTCAAGACATCTTGGGATGATATACTTACATCAATATTGTCAATAGGATCCACTTCTTTGTTTTTATCTTGGTCATTCATCATACCAAACGAGAACCCTAGATTATTTGATTCTTGTTGTTGCTCTTCAGAAGCAATAACTTCTTTCTGTAATAAACTGTCTCCCATTTTTTGAGATACTGTTTCACCTGTAATTATCGAAATGCCAAATGCTACTACAGCTACACATAATACTTCTACTAAAAGTTGTCCAACTAATTTTCTTTTTTTCTCACCAATTGCCAATAAAATCCCTAGTTCTTTCCGTCGTTCTTTTATTGTCAACATAATTATTAAACCTAAAATGATGGATCCACTAATGGAAACTAAGTATACAATCCACTTTGAAGTGGAGGCTATATTCTCAATAGGGCCTACCATTTTTTGATACAACGCATCATGTGCATCTAATTTAAATAAATCAAAATCAATAGTTGTTTTCTTTCCTTCTGCTTTAAAATCCTCAATACTTTCAGGATCTTTTAAGAAGTAAATTGCTTCGTTAATTGTTGTATCATTTTCATTAAATTCTTTCATCGAATCATAATTGGCATACACTCTATTTGATGGATGCATCATTGGTGGTAATGATTCCTCAAAGTTAGTTATGTCAGAATTTTTATAAATACCTATAATTTCCAATTCCACTTTCGAAACTTCATCAGATGATTTGATCTTTAACTTATCACCAACTTGAAGCTTGTTTTGTTCTGCTAATCGTTCTTCAATCAGGACTACTTTCTTATTCTTATCTTCTGGTGTTATTGGGCGTCCCTCAACGATTTTATTTGTTCCCTCTTTAAAATCCTTCAATAAATCAGAACTTCTCACACCTTGAAAGAAAGTATCTGGCATTTTCATGTTGCCATTATTATTGCCCCCTACCGATCCACCTACTGCCTCTCCACCTTTGTCAGCATTAACAGGTGTGTAACCCTCCGCAACAAGCATCTCACTTTTTAGATAATTATAATCTTCTACGTATGATAATTTAGCTAATTGGTCTGCTTCTTCTGCAGAAAGCTCCGGATGTTTTATTCTCCCACCTGGATTTTCTTCTCGCTGTTTCGCTACATTTTGCATCAGTTTTTCCTCGTCCAACCTAAGACTCACGTCAACTCCTAACTTTTGTCTAGCTAAATCATTTGCAGTCTTTGAGACATTTTGTATGGCAAATCCTGCTAATACTAAATTAGCAACAACTAAAAATACGGCAAATAAAATGAGCGATTTCCCCTTTCTTGCTTTGACACTCAAAACTGCACGTTTGATAAAATTCATTTACATTACCTCCTTGATAGCTCTACTATATAGAAGCAATCTGGAGCTTATATGGAGATATTTCGAAGTTTGTCTGGAGATATCAAAGAGTTTATGTGAAGAACTGTATAGCGCTTTTCTAAATAAAGATTTCACTTGGAATAACAAAAAACCCCTATAAAGTAAACTTTTATAGTCTACTATATAGGGTGCCTTTACGTTCAATCATTATTGAGTGTTGTAAATTTTGTTTTAATATTAATAAAATCTCACAATATCTTCATAAGGTAAGGCTGTTTTTTCTCCTGGTTGTTCATTTGGTTCACCAAATGGCATTTGTGCGATTAAGCTCCATTCACCTGGGATATCCCAAGTTTGTTTTACTTCCTCATCGATAATTGGATTATAGTGCTGTATGGATGCTCCAATACCTTCAGCAGTTAAAGATAACCATGTAGCGTATTGTAACATTGCACTTCCTTGATGAGACCAATATGGGAATTGCTCTTTATATGATGGTGCGTTTTCTTGCATTTGTTTGATGGTTGCTTGATTTTCAAAAAATAGGATTGTTCCTACTCCATCTTTAAATCCTTGTAGTCTTTCTACAGTAGCAGCAAAGCTTTCTTCTGGGACACGTAAGCGTAGTGTTTCTTTTACAATATTCCAGAACTTGTCATGCTCCTTATCCATCACTACAACGACACGTGCACTTTGCATATTAAAAGATGATGGTGCATGTACAGCTGTTTTTAACAGTTCATTGATTTTTTCTTTAGTGATTGTTTCGTTCTTTTTCACTTTACGAATTGAACGACGGTTGATAATTGCTTCTTTTACAGTTGATGTAGTTACTGACATTTTAAATTCCTCCAAGTTTTAACTAATTTATTTTATGATGGGCTGTCTAAACAGTCTTCAAACCTCTTTTTTACCTTTGTATCAAAAAATAACATGATACCTCTAAGCACATTTTTTTCTTTTGGAACAACCTCTTACTAGTTCATCACTATTAGCTAAGCCACTTACACATTGTAATGATTTTGTTTATTTTGCTAATTGTTGATCGATGATTTGCGCTAATCTTTCTTTACTAACTAATCCTTGGATCACTTCATCACCAATAATTAGCGTTGGAACAGCCGTAATATTTGCTTCTTCATATGCATGTTTTATAGCATCTTGATGGGCTTTACGATATTTCCCTGAAAGGATAGCTTCTTTAAAATCATCTTTAGAGAGACCTACTTCGCTCGCCAAATGTGTTAGTACTTCAATGTCCTCAATATTTTGTTCTTCCTGGAAAAACGCAATAAAGACTTTATGATGAAATTCATTTCCTTTTCCTTGTTGTTTTGCGAATTGATATCCTTCAAAAGCTACATGCGTGTATGGATGCGGGGAAACACGTGGTAAACGCATTTCAATGCCAAGCTTTTTTGCAGTAGGAAGAATAAAGGAATCCCACGACCCTAGTTTTTCAGGTTCTTTCCAAGGATCAATCTTCGGGTAAGGGCTAGGACGTAATTCAAATGGCATCCATTCTACTTCTACATCTTTTTCTTTAACAATCTCATCTAACGGCCCCTTCCCTAAAAAACAAAAGGGACAAATAAAATCTGAATAAGCTTTAATTTTTAATGTCATCTTGAAATCCCTCTCTTTTTCTACAATTTTAGTTGTAACTAACTTTGTTACAACTGAATCAAATAAATATGCATTCACTAAATTGAATGCATTTACCCTTACTTTTGAATCTCTTTTATTAGAGATGAAACTATTTGTTCCACGACTCCAGTGCTAGGAACAACCATTGTACAACGGCTACTAATGTTATATTTAGCATTCCTATCTGTAACTATTATAGTTACAGCTACAAAAGATGTCAACCATTTAACGATAAAAATTGCTTGACTGATAAGTACCTTCAAATTGTTTAAACGATGTAGCCATATGTTACAACTTGTACGTGCTTATTATTGTAAGACGTTTTTCACGTATTTCCGTACGCTTTTTGATACTACTTCACAATATCAATTTACAACGTTTTTTAGCAAAGTTCATTATACCTCACAATAACATTCATCCACCCTATCCTTTTTGCAGTCATATCGATTAATGCATTACGTTGTTTTGATAATACACATCATTGGTAAGTATAAAAGCTTCATCATTATGTGGATGAAACAACCCGATATTTTAATTGTTTTCTATAATCTTCATATTCAATCCAGTATTTTTTGATTGTTTGTATTTCACTACGCAATAACGTAAGCATGTGTAGCACCTACCTTGCTGTTCTTGATTGTATTGTTTTAACCTATTTAGTCTTTATTATTTATAAATCTATTTCAGGCAGTTCACTATATAAAAATTTCTTATTACTTAATAGTCATATTGCCAATCAAATTACATTTTCAAATCATAAATTATTAGAGTAAGGCTAACGTTACCTTAATAAACTTTGGAGGGAGGTCTTGAAAATGAGTAATATGAACAATACAAGAAATCTAAAAAATAATTGTAAACCCTGTGGTCAACAGGAAACACCATCTATCAATCGTTGTAAAGGTTGTGTTTGTAATCAATTAAGACGCTTGCAAACTCAAACTGAAGTTGATCTCTTCTTACGAGGAGGTCAGATTATTGAAGATGTTGTTTTTATTACCTTTGACCCAAAAGATTGTTGTGCATTCTTTAATGATCCAACAACAGAACCTGGTTCAACAATCATCGTTGATTGTCAAGATATTCAAGCTATCCGAATTGAAGCAGACTAAGTTATAAGAGGTCACTCCTTCATAGGGTCACTTTCGTCCGAGTGACCCTTTTAGTAATTCTGTTCCTCATATTGCCGACAAAGAGAAGTCATAACAAGATTACAAATCAGAGCATTTTTCGGAAACAAACGAGTTATGAAAATAACAAGAAGTGAAATCAAAGACTGGCTCGGCATTAAAAAATAAAAAAGGTGAAAATGCTTAATTGTTCGGGGCAAGAATAAAATACTTATCTGTTATAAAAAGTTTATTGCATTATGCAGTTTATGAATTAGAGGTACTTGAGAAAAATCCGTCTGATAAGTTAATAAGTCCAGAACAAGATCCTTGATTATATAAAAGTATCTAAACAGCAACGTTATAAAGACTACCAGCCGCATTATATACTCGTGTATTTATTAAGCGCAACAGGATTGCGAATTAGCGAAGCATTAAAACTACCGCAGATACTTATCTAGATATTACTGAAAAAATAAAAGAAGACGAACTCAAAAAGTTCGCCTCCTACACAAAAGATAAAATTTTAATCGGCACGAAATCGGCACGAAAGTTTTTTAACGATGTTTCAATACCTCACAAACCCTTATATATCAGGCATTTCAGGTGTATTACCCGATGCTGCCCTCCATTTCGAACTTGATAAGGCGGTTCATTTCTACTGCATATTCCATTGGTAGTTCTTTTGTAAATGGCTCGATGAAGCCCATAACGATCATTTCTGTCGCTTCTTCTTCAGAAATACCACGAGACATTAAGTAGAATAATTGTTCTTCTGATACTTTAGAAACTTTCGCTTCATGCTCTAAAGAGACATTATCATTTAAAATTTCGTTGTATGGAATTGTATCTGAAGTAGATTCGTTATCCATGATTAACGTATCACATTCAATGTTCGCACGTGCGCCACTTGCTTTAGGACCAAAACGTACTTGACCCATATAGGTTACTTTACCACCTTGTTTGGCAATCGATTTCGATACGATTGTTGAAGATGTATTTGGCGCTAAGTGAATCATTTTCGCTCCAGCATGTTGATGTTGTCCTTTACCTGCTAAAGCAATTGATAACGTCATACCACGAGCGCCTTCACCTTTAAGGATACATGCTGGGTATTTCATTGTTAACTTAGAACCGATATTGCCGTCGATCCATTCCATCGTACCATTTGCTTCAACAATTGTACGTTTTGTTACTAAGTTGTAAACATTGTTCGCCCAGTTTTGAATCGTTGTATAACGGCAGTATGCATCTTTACCTACAACGATTTCTACTACTGCAGAGTGCAAAGAGTTTGTCGTATAAACAGGTGCCGTACAACCTTCAACATAATGGACATGTGCGCCTTCGTCTACGATAATTAGCGTACGTTCGAATTGACCCATGTTTTCAGAGTTAATACGGAAGTAAGCTTGAAGGGGTGTTTCCACTTTCACACCTGGTGGTACGTAGATGAATGAACCACCTGACCATACTGCAGAGTTAAGAGCAGAGAACTTATTGTCAGAGTAAGGAATCACTGTACCCCAATATTTTTTAAAGATGTCTTCGTTTTCACGAAGTGCTGAGTCTGTATCTTTAAACACAATACCCAGATCTTCAAGATCTTGTTTCATATTGTGATATACTACCTCAGATTCATATTGAGCTGATACACCCGCAAGGTATTTTTGTTCAGCTTCTGGAATACCTAATTTGTCAAAAGTTGCTTTGATTTCTTCAGGTACTTCATCCCAAGATTTTTGTGTCGCTTCAGATGGTTTTACATAGTACGTAATTTCATCAAAATTTAAATCGCCAAGTTCGCCACCCCACTGAGGCATTGGTTTTGCATAGAAAGTTTCAAGTGCTTTTAAGCGGTAGTCAAGCATCCACTGTGGCTCTTGTTTCATATTTGAAATTTCACGGACGATTTCTTCAGTTAAACCACGTTTTGAACGGAAAATTGATACGTCCTTGTCATGGAATCCGTATTTGTAATCGCCAATATCAGGCATTTTTTTAGCCATTATTTCTCCTCCGTTCACGAATTAATGTTCTTCTCTTGTCTAGGCTAAAGCGCCATCCCCTCGAGGTCGCGGTCTGCTCCCTCAGTTGAAAGCTGAAAAGAGTGCTTTCACTTCGGGCTCTCCGCCGCACATGAATGTGCGTGCCGATGAAGCCACAGGACGTGGCGTTTTTCATCGACCAGCGCTTGAGGCTCACAGGATGTGCGTCATTCCGGCAATGTACCTGACGCTATGCTTTCGGTACAAAAAACATCTGCCGCATGAATGTGGCGTTTTTGTCGGTTGGGGATAAATGGGCGCTTTAGCACTTTTATTCTTTTACGCCTTTTTCCATTGCTTTCCAAGCCAATGTCGCACATTTAATACGTGCAGGGAATTGAGAAACACCTTGTAGTGCCTCAACATCCTCAAGGTCGTATTTGTCGCTGTATTCTTCGCCCATCATCATTTTAGAGAATATGTCAGCAAGCTCTAATGCTTCATCTACTTTTTTCCCTTTGACAATTTGTGTCATCATTGATGCAGAAGACATCGAAATTGAACAGCCTTCACCATCAAACTTCGCATCTTCTACTACCCCATCAGTCACTTTTAGCGTTAAGTGAATACGATCCCCACAAGTCGGATTGTTCATATCTATCGTTACAGCATCTGTTTCTAAAGATCCTTTATTACGAGGATTTTTATAGTGATCCATAATAACTGAACGATATAGTTGATCTAAATTATTAAAAGACATCGCCAAAATACTCCTTCGCTGAACGCAACCCTGTAACTAGACGGTCAATATCTTCCTCTGAATTATATAGATAGAAGCTTGCACGCGCTGTTGCTACTTGTTGAAGACATTTCATTAGTGGCTGTGCGCAATGGTGTCCAGCACGAACAGCAATACCGTTCATATCAAGAACAGTTGCTACATCATGTGGGTGTACATCGTCTAAGTTAAATGTAACAAGTCCACAACGCTTCATGGGATCACGTGGGCCGAAAATTTTAAGTCCTTCAATTGTTTCAAGCTGATCCATTGCGTAGCCTACAAGTTTATGTTCATGCTGCGCAATATTATCAAGCCCGATTTCATTTAAGAAATCAATGGCAGCTCCTAAACCAATTGCACCTGCAATAATCGGTGTACCACCTTCGAATTTCCACGGTAGTTCCTTCCACGTTGAATCATGAAGACCAACAAAGTCGATCATTTCGCCACCAAATTCAATTGGCTCCATCTTTTCAAGGTGCTCTTTTTTACCATATAGTACACCTATTCCAGTAGGTCCGCACATTTTATGGCCTGAAAACCCTAAGAAATCTACATCTAAATCTTGCACATCGATTTTCATATGTGGTGCTGCTTGCGCAGCATCTGCTACCATTACAGCACCATTTGCATGCGCAATTTGAGCAATTTCTTTAATAGGATTGATCGTACCAAGAACATTTGAAGCCATTGACACTGAAACAATTTTTGTCTTCGGTGTAATCGTCGCACGAACCTTATCTAGGTTCAGCGTACCATCAGCCTCAAGTTCAATATATTTTAATGTTGCATTTTTTTCTTTCGCAAGTTGCTGCCAAGGTATAATGTTGGAATGGTGTTCCATATGAGTGATGACAATCTCATCGCCTTCTGCAACATTGGCCCGACCATAGCTAGCTGCTACTGTATTTAACGCAGTTGTTGTACCGCGCATAAAAATGATTTCTTCTGTTGTTTTAGCATTGATGAAATGACGAACCTTGTCACGTGCACCTTCATATTTGTCTGTTGCACGGTTCCCTAATGTATGCACACCACGGTGAACATTCGAGTTATCAAATTCATAATAATGCTTAATCGCTTCAATTACTTGAATAGGCTTTTGTGATGTTGCGGCGCTATCCAGGTAAACGAGCTTATGTCCGTTGACTTCCTGATTTAAAATGGGGAAATAGCTTTTAATGTCTTTATTCATCATTAGCGAACTTTCCTTTCGATAACCTCCGTCAGTTGCTTTTTAACGCCCTCGATTGGTAATTGCGTAACAACTGGCGCAAGGAATCCATGGATAACAAGGCGCTCTGCTTCTGTTTTCGAGATACCACGACTCATTAAATAGTACAGTTGTAGTGGATCTACTCGGCCAACAGATGCTGCGTGTCCTGCTGTTACATCGTCTTCATCTATTAATAGAATTGGGTTCGCATCGCCACGTGCTTTTTCAGAAAGCATTAACACGCGTGATTCTTGTTGCGCGTCGGCTTTTGTTGCACCGTGCTCAATGTAGCCAATACCGTTAAAGATTGATTGTGCTGCGTCTTTCATCACACCATGTTTTAAGATGTGACCATTTGAATTTTTACCCCAGTGACGAACTTCCGTTGTGAAGTTTAGTTTTTGTTCTCCACGACCAACTACTACTGTTTTTGTATCAGCATGAGAACCGTCACCAACAAGGTGTGTAATGTTTTCAGAAATAGTATCTGAATCATTCATTAAACCAAGTGCCCAGTCAATTTTTCCGTCACGTGCTAAACGTGCACGACGGTTAACATAAGTAGTATAACCTTTAGCTAGTACATCAACCGCACCGTAAGTTACTTGTGCGTTATCTTTAACAACAACTTCCGCAATGATGTTAGCTTGACCTTTTCCTTCTTCAACTGTTGAAATATATGTTTCAACATACGTTACAGCAGCATTTGCTTCAGCTACCACTAATACGTGGTTATAAAGTGAAGCTTGTGCATTATCGTTTAAGAATATCACTTGTAGCGGTTGTTCAATAATTACATTTTTTGGTACATAGACGAACACGCCTCCATTAACAAGTGCTGCGTGAAGCGCTGTTAATTTATGCTCATCAACTTTCACTGCTTCTGTCATGAAATACTTTTTAATAAGATCACCATGTTCACGTACAGCAGTTAACATATCTGTAAAGATAACACCTTTGTCAGATAGTTCTTGAGATGTTTTAATGAATGCTGGTGTGTTATTGCGCTGAATATATAAGTTTTCTTGTGCCTCAAGGTCAATTAAGCCTTTTGCTTCTTCTGGTAGTGCATCAAGTGAAGCAAATCCTTCACTTTCTACTGTATGTGTTGGGAAGTTCATGAAATCCCATTTTGTAATATTTGTTTTATCTGGTTTTGGCATTTCTAAACCAGCCGCTTTGTCTAGTGCTGCCGCGCGAAACTCTGCAAACCAAGTTGGTTCACTATTAGTTTCAGAGAACGAGCGCACGTCCTGTACAGTTACAGGCAAGTTAATTTCCACTGTCATGCTAGTTCGTCCTCCTTCTTATGCTTCTTGTTCTTCTGTTTCTTCTTCGATACCTAATTCTTTTTTAATCCAGTCATATCCTTCTGCCTCTAAACGTTGAGCTAGTTCTGCTCCGCCAGATTTCACAACGCGACCTTGCATCATAACGTGTACATGATCAGGCGTAATGTAATTCAGTAATCGTTGGTAATGCGTAATCATTAAACAGCCAAAGCCTTCGCCACGCATTGCGTTAATGCCTTTAGATACAACTTTCAATGCATCAATATCAAGACCAGAGTCGATTTCATCTAAAATAGCAAATGCTGGCTTAATCATCATTAATTGAAGAATTTCGTTACGTTTTTTCTCACCGCCTGAGAATCCTTCATTTAAGTAACGTTGTGCCATATCTTCATGCATTTCAAGAAATTCCATGTTTTTATCTAATTCACGAATGAATTTCATCAGTGAAATTTCATCGCCTTCTTCACGACGCGCATTGATAGCAGAGCGTAAGAAGTCTGCATTTGTAACACCAGCAATTTCTGATGGGTATTGCATTGCTAGGAATAATCCAGCTTGTGCACGCTCATCTACTTCCATTTCAAGTACGTTTTCACCATCAAGTTCAACTGTACCAGAAGTTACTTTGTATTTAGGGTGACCCATGATAGCAGAAGCTAATGTAGATTTACCTGTTCCATTAGGTCCCATGATTGCATGGATTTCATTTGTATTGATTGTAAGGTTTACGCCTTTTAATATCTCTTTCCCGTCGATTTCAACGTGAAGATCTTTAATTACTAAAGTTGACATGAAATTACCTCCATAGTGTGTTCATTGAATGGGGAACCATTCCTTAATTATCATCATTCTAATCTTAACTGAAAATCGTTCTCTATGCAAACCATTTCAATCACTTTCCAACTTCTCTAATGATATCTTGACAAACAAAGACTTTGAAAGCATTTTCAGATTATTGCTAATGGATACTGACAATGAGAATCAACTTACTTCATTTTCAATAAAATCCAACTAATTGAGAATGGATTTCATCTAGCAGCATAGTGGAAACCTCTCAAGAAGCGCTAATTGTAGCGGTTTTGTGACAAAAATGCATAAACAACAATATCTATACTATATCCTTTTTCATTAGAATGGAATCAATACAGAGAAGAAAATTATAGAGTGCTAGTTCATATAATATTTATTGTTGTTCTCATCATATATTGAAGTATTTTTATTGCTCTCATCGATTGTTAATAGCTTGTTCGATGCTACGTCCCAATTGTACAAAAACGAACGCTTATATTATGTGCGACAATTTAAACTCAGCGACTCCAAACATCTATTTAACTTTTATTTAGCTTATCTACATATTTACAGTCTTTTTTAATAGTAAATATTATATAATTAAAATATAAACAATCTTATTTTTCGATAAATAGAGGTGATATCTAGTGGAATTACGTCAATTACGTTATTTTGTAGAAGTGGCTGAGCGTGAGCATATTTCAGAAGCCGCAGAACATCTTCATGTTGCTCAATCCGCAATTAGTCGTCAAATTGCAAATTTAGAGGATGAATTAGGCACGCCGCTTTTTGAACGCGTCGGACGAAATGTTAAATTGACACCGATTGGAAGAACTTTTCTTGAACATACAATCACTGCTTTAAAAGCAATTGATTTTGCAGCCAAGCAGGTAGAAGAATATTTAGATCCTGCAAAAGGTACTATTAAAATTGGCTTTCCTACAAGTTTAGCTAGTTATGTACTACCAACCGTGATTTCGGCCTTTAAGCGTGAATACCCCGACTTACAATTCCAGCTACGTCAAGGCTCTTATCGTTTTTTAATAGATGCAGTCAAAAACCGTGAGTTAAACTTAGCATTCCTAGGACCGCTTCCACCAAAAGATGAGTCTATTCAATCAACCATTTTATTTACTGAAAATATTGCCGCATTACTACCAGCAAACCACCCATTAGCTAAAAAAGAAAGTATCCAATTGGCTGATTTACGCAATGATCTATTTGTGTTGTTCCCAGACGGCTATATTTTACATAAAGTCGCGATGGATGCATGCCGTGCTGCAGGCTTTTTACCAAATATCATTTCAGAAGGCGAAGACTTAGATGCACTTAAAGGCCTTGTTGCCGCTGGTATCGGCGTCAGCTTATTACCAGAAAGCTCACTATACGATTCAGCAGCCCGCTTTACGATAAAAGTCCCAATCCTATCTCCCACAATACCTAGAACAGTGGGAATCATCTCACCAGTTAACCGTGAAATTGCGCCGTCCGAAAAAATATTCTTAGATTTCGTCAAAAACTTCTTTTCACGACTTTCGCAATTCCAATAAAAAAATCGCCGTAAACGGCGATTTTTTTCCCTTCGTCAATTCTAAACCCCATTAAATAAACATCAACTGCTGCTGATTTTTGGATTCAGCTTTTTTATTTTGTAAGCTGTAATCCTTCCTTTGTATTTACTGGTAAAATAGAATCTTTACCTAAACCATTAATATATTTCATCATCTGTTCTAAAATTTCTGGCGTTGTTTCATACTCTTCCAATCGATCTTCTGTAATACCGTGCAACATAATAATGACCCAAGATTTCTCAGCAACCGCTTTATCAATCCATTGTTTCACATCTGAAAATTCTGTTGTATTTGTAATAGCATATGATTTTAACCAATACGGATCATAATTATTAGGTATATTCGTTTCTCTACCTAATACACGAATACCGTCGAAATATTGCATAGCAATTTTCCTTACTTCTTCATTATAATCGGAATAAGGAATCGCAACAGTTGAAACGACACCTTTGCCTAGTAAAGATTCGATTGTATTTATGCTTTCAGCAAATTCATAACGAATATCGTCCACTGATTTTTTTGTTAGAAAAACATGATTTTGTGTATGCGATGCAATTTCTAAACCTAAATCATGTGCAACCCATATTTGAGATGATGTCATATAAATTTCATCATCTGAGTACAATTTATCACCGATAATATTAAAAGTTCCCGGCATATTATATTTCGAATGGAGTGGTAGTGCTTTTTCATACCAATCTCGATAGCCATCGTCATAGGATAGTGTTACAAGTGCCTGTCCGTAATAATCAGAAGTATTTAAAGGCGTGATTTTTTTAATATCCTCAATTGCAAAATTGGTAGTAAAAATCAACTTGAAACTATTTTTTAAGCGATTTGATTGATCATTTTCAATATTATTTTGGACGTTTAAAGTATATGTCGTATAGTTTTCGTATGATTTTTTAGGCTTCACTTTAACTTTATTTTTATTAATCTCTAATGTAGTCGGAAAATCATTTCCTGCTTCATCTTTAATCGTAATTGAAGAGCTAGTAATCGATGCTTTATTAATTGGTTGGTTAAATGTAATCGTCCATTCCTTATTTAAATCTGTAATTTCTTGTTGCTCTATAAAAGATTCCGCTTTCGTTATAGTTATACCATTTATGCATAAAAGCACAAATGGTATCGCTAATATAACGATAATCTTTCTCCACTGAATCAATCCTTCTCTCTCCTTTAAACCACTATTCAAATCTCTTAAATGTTTCTTTCATAATGCCATAGGAATTTTTTAACCGTTCTTCAGTTTTAGGCAGATTCCAATTATCCCATGTATAACTATGCAATTGATTAAGTACACCTTTTTCAATCTCTGGCAATGAAGATACAACCTCATGCTTATCATTAACAAACAATGCACCTATATTTATTTTATCTACAAAAACTGATACTTCTCCGTTTTCTTTATAGAAATCCCCTATAAATTCTTTATGACTGGGATCCTTTGATTGAAGAAGTAACCAAGGAATACGTAATTCTATAGTTCCGTTGTCGCTCCAATTATAATCGACAAGAGAATTATAATCCTCTGCCTTCGGATTACCATTTCCCTCTATTAATTTGCCTGTTTCATATGCTGAAAAAGGTACAGCTATATCCTGTTCTGGCAAGTATAGCTCTTTATTTAAAGCATAGTAAATCGGACTGAACGTAGTGTTCTTTTTCATAACACTTGAAGATGGAATGTCGATAAGCTTTAATTCATGCCCATATAAATAAGAATAGAAATCATAATAAGGATCGATGACGATACGTGACTCCTTATTCTTATTAAGCTCGACAACAAACTCAATGCCATTTTTGAACGTTACTCCTTTCAAATCTGATTTTGCTGTTTTTCCTTGATTCGGCATAACATCTAATAGAATTTGAGTAGAAGATGTTTTATTGAGTACATCTCCTTTTAATTGGAGGTACAAGTATCTTTCATCATAATCAACACTCATTGAAGGCTTGTTTTTTTGCTGTTCATATAAAAGGGGAGCTTTCCATTCTGATATATCTCCGTCAACCTGTACCTTATGCCGATCAAAGCTTAGTAAACCAAATTGTTGTTCATTTGTTTGTGCATTAGACCAATAAGGGCGTTGGTTTGGATTATCATAGTCCATCGTATTCCAAGTACGTTTAAACCACTCATCTTGCCAAGTAAATACTAATCCGCCAAGTAAATCCTCTGCCATAATATCCTCAAACAGATGGGTTAATATTTCACCTTGCTCCCGCTCTGATACAAATCCCTGAGTCCAGCCATATGGATTATCATGGGTTAAACCACGTGAACCAGGGATTCCAAACTCAGCGATTAATATTGGCATACGATGTGCAGCGTGTAATTCTGCTAAATAGCCTGCATAACTATTTTTTTCTCCACGATGATCCACATACGACAAGTATTTTTGATCATAGTTAAAGAAATCTGGATAGTATGGATACACATGGTACGATGCAAATTGACCTGTTTGTTTCGCTAACCCTTTCGTATAAACGACATTCGGATTAACACTTGCAATATCTTCATCTGTATTCGGCTCAGATGGATGATCTAATAAATCTGTTGTAACCCAGTTTGTAAAGCTCATAGGATGCATCCAGCCATAATTATTTTGTTCATATTGCGTAATATAATCCATTTGTTCTGCAATCCAATATTCAAATGGGGAAGCATTTTTTGTTTGGAAATAAACACCATCATATTGTCCAATAGTAGCATGCTTTTCATTTGTTGCGTTCACCATATGAGGGTACCATTCGATACCAATAACCCAACCGATTATATACTGTGAAACATCCGTATCATAATAACCAGATGCATGTCCTACTACGTGCTCTACATATTTATTACCGTGAATGACATCTACAAGGGTTTTCATTTCTGCTCGGAATTTCTCAAGCGTTGCAGGATCATAAGCATCTAAAGTTTCCTCTAAACCTTCTTCTTCAATCCACACTCCATGTAGCACATATAAAGGATTTTCTGCTTCTTCATTGTATCTTTTTAAAGCTCTATAAAAGCCAGGTGGATGTAACGTATAGACTCGGATTGTATTGGCATTCATTTTACCAATCTGTTGGAACCAGCGATAATATTCATCCTCCGTAATGGCCGCCTCTCCAGGGAAATAACCTGGTTTTCCCATCCCCATATTAACGCCTTTGAGGGTGATAGCTTCCCATTGCCCATCCTTTAAAATTTCATATGTTTGATCATTAATACGTGCATTATAACCTAAATTATTTATTGCTGAACCGTCAGATTTCTGCTTAACTTCTTTTTTCTCGAATTCTTCCAAAATAGACTTCATCATCGGTACATATGCTGACCAATAGAAAGCATCATCTGAAAAATTTTGTAAAACTTTATAGACTGATGCTAGCCCTTTCATCTTATAGAAAAATGGCACTTTATTCATATCATTAAAATCGCCTGCAAAATAATATTTTGTAGCATTTTTTTGCTCACCTGAAACAACGGCTGCGAATGAAAGAGGAACATCATGTTCATTTAATAATTTTTCTCCTTCATCAGTTAAACTCCACTCATAATTCGCTAAAACATCTTGCTCATTTTGCGCCGTAACAATATCAAACCAGTAATCATAACGTGTGCTTGATGAAACATTCAAGAACTTTTGTCCTGCTTTAATGAAGTTAAGATAAATACCTTCTTTATCAATATGTTTATTTAATTCTAAAACAAAAACCTCATCTGTAAAGTCATTCACTAATATGAAGCCCCCACCTTCATATTTCCAGTCATCCTTAAATTTATCAACAACCCATTGTGGAATTTCATTATTTTTTCTATAGTCTAATTCTTCAAAATAGCGACCAATCCAGCCAGACCAATCTATTTTCAAATAATCTAGCACTTGATTTCGCACTTCAGGAGACGTTGGTGATGCAATAGAGTTAAATTCTGCAATAAATAAACTTTTTTCGGCACTAGTTAAACGTTTCATCATAGCATCCCATTCTTGCGATTCTAATCCACCAACAATTTTCTTTGTGCGTGCCCCCAATCTTTCTTGCTTCGGGTTGAGATCATCTTCATAGACACCGTACGTATCCGCTAAATAAATTACATCATAATCTTTGTAATCCTTTGGCATTTGAGAAGTAGACACACTGTTATTTTGTTCATCTGGAATTGTCCCAAAATAATCCTTGGATTCATCATATTGACCTTCTTTATGTTCGTACTTCAAAAAATTTAATAGCCAAGTTAACCCTAAATGCTCTCGATATGATTCATCCTTCACTGTTTTATCGATGATTGCAACATTCAGTTGTTTATTAGGTGACACAAACCAAAGAGCAATTGGTATCACTATAAGTAATAACACTACTATAATTCCCAAATAAATACGCTTCATATCGATTCTTGCTCCTTGCTTGAAATACCTTTACGATCCATTTTGCCCCACTCTCGTCTTCTTACTAAAAAGTTCAAAAGACCTTCACAGCGCCAAATGAGTGTAATAGGACGATACCAAAACATTTCTGTAAAACTTAGTAACATCATACGTATTAAGTCAGCAACCTTGAACGTTTTATTTTTGCTCCATGCTTCAAATAACACAGCCATTATTGAAAATACAACACCATACAGTACAAATGATAAAAGTAGCAAAATGGCTATCTCATAATAGATGTCACCTAAGAAAAAAGCAAAAACAATATAAATATACCCACCAAGTTCGACAATCGGTCCTAAGCCTTCAATGAGCCAAAAATAGGGGAAGGATAATAACCCAATACCGCCATATTTTGGATTAAAAGTCATTGCTTTATGATTCCATAAACTCTCTAATAATCCTTGATGCCACCTTCTTCTTTGTCGCCTTAAAACAGCCATTGTTTCTGGTGCCTCTGTCCAACAAACAGGGTTCTCTACAAATTCAATACGTTTATTTTCTTTATTTTTACGGATATATCGATGCAGTTTTACTACGAGTTCCATATCTTCACCAATCATACTTTTAGTATAGCCACCTGCTTCTACTACCCATTTTTTTGAAAACAGACTAAATGCACCTGAAATAATTAAAACCAAGTTAAATTTACTTAGCGTAATTCGTCCTATTAAAAAAGCTCTAAAGTATTCAATAATTTGCATAGTAACTAAATAATTTTTAGATAAGTTTGTTTCTAAAATGGAGCCAAGTTGCATATTCATTCCATTGGCAATTTGAACATTTCCTCCTGCCGCAATTACCTCACCATCAGATAAGGCAATGGGTTTCATTAAACGTAATAAAGATGTACTCTCCAGAATTGAATCTCCATCAACAGAACAAAAATAAGGATATCTTGCCACATTAATGCCTACATTCAAAGCATCTGCCTTTCCACCATTCTCTTTCTCTACTAAAAAACAATTTGGGTGAATTTGTGATTGATAGATTTGATTAATAGGACTTGCTGGGATTTCCATCTTTATTACTTTTTCAATTTTTTTCATTTGAAAATGCTCAATAACTATTTCTTGAGTACGATCAGTAGAACCATCATTGACAATGATTATTTCAAATTCTGGATAGTGTAAACTAAGTAGAGAATGAATACTATCCACAATACCTACTTCTTCATTATAAGCAGGTATAATTACAGATACTGGTTTAGAATAGAACGCATCAATATACGTATCATCCATTTCAGTTTGATCAAGCCTATATTCTTTTCGTAGCTTAAAAAAGGCAAAGAAGAACATAAGTCCATACGTTACTATAACCAGTAGCATATAAATTATGATTAACCCACCAAAAAACCACATTAAATAGTCAAGTATAATCATACTGCACGCATCCTTTTTTCTAATACTTCATTAGCCATATCAATTGCATATTGGTCATTTGTTGTTTCAATGAATTTTTTTAATCTCTGATAACCTCTGGGATCTTCAATTATCGTACTTGCTGCTTGTGACCGTACCCACCAATTACTATCTTGTAACAATTTTTCTAAATGCACGGAAGTATATGTTAAAGGTGCATACTTAAATAATTTTGCGACCATTAATCTTTCTTCCCATATTGACGAATTGACAAATGGAATATACGTCTCTAAATCTCGGATAACCCCAATTCTTTCTAGTCCTCTAAGAGTCCGAATGCGAATTTCAGTATCCTCACTTGCTAATAATTCCTCAAGTCCCTCTATAACATCCATACTGCCTTTTGCTGCAATTGTATCAATCAAAGCATATTGTGCCGCTTGTTGTAAATTCTCCATTTTTCCCATAAGTCGTTGGAGCATTTCTACATCTAAATATGAAAATAACTTTTTATACTCACTTTCTGAAAAAGAATAATTACATAGCAATATTTCATGTATAAATTTTTCTTTTTCAAGAATAGAATATATTTTTAATAGCTGAAATACTTCTATAGAATGTTTGTGTTTAATAGATACTTCGCAAGTACTGATAAGCTCTTTTATATGGAAATCAGCAATGCGGTACATTGCATTCATTTTCTTACTCCCGTTTTTGGATTTTAATTCATTTTGGTAATAATCCTTTAAATACATTTGTGCAAAACTATAGATTTTTTGTTGAATAATCGGATTGGAAATATTTCTTAAATACGATAAAAATATGTGTTCTACCGCTAATATTTGATTTTTATTTTTAGGAATTAGCGTAACAGTAAATTGGTCGTCCTCTAGAAAATACTCCTGCCAAATTATTTTTGTTTTTTGTATATACTTTTCAATCTCATGCTTCTTTCTTTCTTCATACCCTCTTTGATAGATTAAATAAATCATTGCTACACCGCAAAATACTAAGAGAATAGCAATAATATATAATAATAATTGAATAGATAATTCAATCATAATCATAACCTCGCAAATGTTCGTTTTAATTGTGCTTGAAATAAATTTAAATCGAATGGCTTAATTAAATACTCATCAACGCCACTTTCATATGCATAGATCATATCTCCCTGAGACTTTCTATTTGTCATCATATAAATAATAAATTTCTTTTGATTAGCCATTTGCCTTAATGTGTGCAAGACATTGAGGCCATTTTTACGAGGCAAAATATCATTCATAATGACAATATGCGTATGTCCAGATAAATACCAATCTGACTGTAAAAATTCGTGCCCATCTGAAAATATTTTTGTTTCCAATTGAAAATGATCTACTACCATTTTTTGAACTGTCAATTCTAATACTTCGCTAAAAATAGTATTTTCCTCTAAAATACTTACTTTCACTTTTTTAATTGGTTGTGCCTTAAAGCTCGTCACGATTTCGATTTTCCAAGGCTCTGATAGTTGACTAAATACTTCAAACTGTTTATCTTTTAAATCTTCAAACATTACTTGATCATTTTTAACCTCTACAATAATTCCCTGAAATGTAAAAGTTGAATCGATTTTTAAAGGGAAGTTCTCATTTATTACGAGTTGAAAAATTCGATTTAAAAATGCTTTTCCCTCCTCCTCACCATTTTGTGGTAACAAAATTCCCCATCGTAAACTTCCCTCTAACCTAAAAAGCATATCGGTATTCCGAACTTCGGATACAAGAAAATGAGCAATTTGTTCTTCTAAATCTTCAATCATATTATTTTGATGGGGGTCGGTTACAGTTGCCTTTAAAAAAATAACTGTCAATTCCATATGTGAACGAATAACATTTGCCTTTAACACATCGAAAATTGGTACAATATAACTTTCATTAGAAATATTTACTTTTTGTGTCGCTTTAATTAAAGTGTCCATCCTATACTCCTCTTACATTTTCTTAATATGATATTTGTTTGCACTGTGGAACTATTATGATCAATAGGTATTTTTCGTCATAGTTTCATCAAATTCCCTTCTTTTTAATTTATTCATTACTGTTAAATAAGGAGAATATATTCCACAAAAAATTGACGATTTTTAATATAATATCCTCTATAACAAATTTGTATAGGCTCAACAATTTTTTATTCATTCTAAACAATAAATAAAAAACAAACTTAGCTATATTTAAATAACTTCATTATCAAATGAGTATAACTGCTTCTAGAAATTTCTGTATAGAGGTACAAGTAGTATTCTGCATCTGACGCTCCGCTTTCGCAGCAAAACTACCGAATGAAGATAAAAAATAGTTAACTATCACACTAATACGTACTAGTTATATTTATATATTAATATGTGCTTTTTTGGAGATAAGATAAAGGTAGGATATTGCTTTTTACTTGATGTGGTTATGAGCTTTTTCAACGTTTTACAGTATATCATATTAGTATCCTTTTATAAGAATATAACAGTTCGAACTAAACAAATTCTAAACAAATTCTAAACAAATAAAAAATTAAAAAAATTGCATTAAATAAAAGAAAAAATCTGCTGCATTCCTCAGATAAGACGAGGAAGTTTTGCAGATTCTTTCCTTTTATGACAACGAACAAATGAAGGAAAATGCCCTTTTATTGCTGATTACAAGACAACTTTGTCCCGATTAATTGAATAGCCGTTAAGACTAACTGGCATTTACGGTCGCATTTCCATCCAACTTTCAAGATGGTGGATTGCAATACCTTTAAAGCTCTGTTTTTTTAAAAAATGTTTTTGAACTTTTTTCAATTGTCGATCCATATATGCTTCTCCTTCTTCTGAGAAGCTAACTAAGTCGCCCTCTGCTGACTTCAAAGTTTCAACACCTACAACAACTTTTTTACCCATTCGTTTAGCATATTCAATTTCATTTTTTACGATTTGTATAATGTCCTGTGAATTATCTCGATAAGCCATTATCGTCACACCATCTGAATAGTTAATTAACCATTCTGATAAAATACCTTTACCATATTTAGTCTCATATGAGATTTCGTCATACCAAAAAGGTATATCTAATTCTAGTGTTAATTTTAATGGTCGTGCTTTCTTTTTAGCATGTATAACTAACTGTTGATAAGTTTGAATCGCGATTGTTTGTTTTGTAGACCAAATATTTGTATCATATGGCTCAATATCTAAATGTATTCCTAAAAAACGTTGTGCCTCGGTTGCTTCACGTTGATAAAGCTCTAGCCAATCCATAAGTTGATTTTGATACTCCATGCCATTCTCTGTAATCCAATAAGTTTCCCCAGCAAGTGCGTATATTAGGATGTTTTTCGCTGTAGCCTTTTCAATAAAGCTTTGATAAACGCTTCTTGATATTTCATAATCAATTTGCAAATAAACTTTGTTTATTCGTTTGTTTTCTAAAAATTGTAATGCATCAATTTCGTTATCCACAAGTATCCACGGATTCCAAATCCATGTAGAACGTTCATCTTCTGTAATACTATCTGCCTTTATAGTTGTACTATTCATTGACATAAATAATATGCATATGATTACCAACTTAAACTTTCGACTATTAATAATTTTACACAGCCCCATTCGTTCAAACTAGTTATACCATACCGAAAATTTTCACAAATAGAAATAAACAAAAAGAAGGATATATTTCTTTTTATTATTGTTCCTCATAAAGTAGGAATTTTGTCTTAAAGGACTGTGCAACCTATCTCTATTTTTAATCGAGTGGGAGGAGGTGATTAACCTCCGACCTCTCACACCACCGTACATACGGCTCCGTATACGGCGGTTCAAAAGTTTTATGGTTTTAAAATGATTTGGGAGAGACTTTTTAAATTTTGTTTCTCCCAGT
>NZ_JBNNLZ010000032.1:0-47913 GCF_050272295.1 Lysinibacillus sp. NPDC048646 | reverse complement strand
TTTTGATGTCCAAAATTTTGTTTCATTCACTTACCGAAGTTAGCTACTAAAAACTTTATTGATTACGTTTTGCTTGTTCAGTTTTCAAGGTTCATGTTGTTTCGTTTAGTGCGTCACCTCTTGGCGACTCACTTATAATATCAAGTATCAGAAACTATGTCAACACTTTCTCTAAAAAAAAATAGTTTTGAAGTATCATGGATTAAAAGAAAATAGAAGTATCTATATGAACACGTTGATTTCCGTTACGGCGGACGCTTTTCGCGGGCATAGCTTCAGTCTTGAGGTGATGGATAGGATAACGGAAAATAAAAATAATGAACGACATCAATTAAAAATGCCGACAATTGACCAAAAGGTGCCTGAAGACCATTTAGTACGCAAACATTCAGCGACATATTTAGGAAGATTATGTAGAAGGAGCCGAGCATCTTTGTCATATTACACGATTAGACAAATCTATGCGCGTCGCAAAGAAACGACTTTGCTGATGCGATAGAAAAGCATGGTATGCGTTGGCAACCTTAAGAGGTCTCAAAAAATTGTCCATGCACGTGATGCTTACTTTTGCTGCCATGAATTTAAACAAACTCGCTACTTGGACATGGCGAGAAACACAAACAGCGTAATAGTGCTCTTAAGAGACACTGACTTTACTTGACCAACCCTCATTTTCAATGAAAAACCACAGGAAAATAAAAAGGTATCGGGAATGCTCAGCACTCCCGATACCTTTTGTCTTCAATCTGAGGCAATCAAAATAGATAATTGCCTTATTACAACTTAGTCAATTTGTAATAATACGTGAAATATAGAAAGTTCGGTTTTTTCCGAGATCAAAAATCTCTCCTGTGTTACTTAGTTTAATAAGAGGTCGTGTTGGAGCGAATTTGTTGACGAACATTACTTCACCACGTTCTAAATTAGAAAGTTCAACAATTGTACCAATAGGTAGATCAGCGACAAGATCAATAAGTGCTTGTACTACTTTAATATCAAACTTTCCAAATTCAGATTCATTAACCATCTCTATCACTTTAAAAGAGGATTGCTTAGATCGATATACACGTTCACATGTCATTGCATGAAATACATCTGCAACAGCAATTATCTGTGCAAAAATCGATATATTGGCTATTTTTTCACCCTTAGGATAACCGCTTCCGTTTAAACGCTCATGGTGTTGAAAGATAGCTTCCTTCATCGTATCCTTTAAAATCGTCAAATCCTTTACCATATTATAACTATAAATAGGATGCTTATAAATCTCATCAAATTCTTGCTCTGTTAAGGTCGTTTTTTTATCACGAATACGCGGGTGAATTTTAGCCATACCGCAATCTGCTAATAAGCCCCCAATTGCTACTTGAATCGTAAGTCCCCTATCATAGCCTAATTTTTGTGCAATAACAGAAGAAATTAATGCTGTACCTACACAATGATGATATAAATAGTCCTTAGGATTGGAATACTCGTTTAAATCAAAAATAATTGTACGATCTTCTAATACCATCTCTAATAATGGCAAAATAATTGTACGTGCTTTCGCAATATCTACTTTCGCACCAGCTTCCCAATTTTTAAATGCCCTTTTAAATTGCTCTACAGAATTGTTATACACCCTTCTAAAAGTTGGGATAGCTTCTGCTGGAATAGCAACTTCTATTTCTTTGTCATCATTTAACTGACCATCTTTCATTCCATCTGTGTATACAGGGACTCTTGAAATGTTAAATGCACTTAAGACTTGTAGATGCTCATGAGAAAATATTGTGTCTTTAAAAATTATTGGATATTGCGTATTAACAAAAATATCTTCAGATATTACTTTACCCAAGCGTAACTCTGAAATTGGGACATGTGTAGTTTCCACGAAATTAACACCTCTTCACTATTTCACTTGCTTAACATTAAGGTTTATTTCATTTTATCATGGAATTCAAAATAATTACTTATTTTTCATGATTTATAATAAAAAACCGATGATCAGCAACCATTGTTGTCGTCATCGGCTTTTTATTATTCTTCTACTTGTTCATCATCTTCAGAAGAGTCGTCATCTTCTGCTTTTTCAACTTTCGCAACTGTTGCGACAAGTTCGTCATCTCCTAAACGAATTAAACGAACGCCTTGTGTGCTACGACCAATTAACGAGATATCATTTACGTCCATACGTATTAGCATCCCATTGATTGTAATTAGCATTAAATCTTCGGAACCATCAACTGTTTTCACAGCAACCATTGGTCCGTTTTTATCAGTGATTTGGATTGTTTTTAAACCTACGCCACCGCGACTTTGTAAACGATATTCTTCTTCGGAAGTTCGTTTACCGTAACCCTTTTCGGTAACCACTAGAATTTCTTCGCCAGATTCAACGATTTCCATTCCAACTACTTCGTCACCGTCACGTAGTTTAATACCACGTACACCACCTGCTGTACGACCCATTGAACGAATATCATCTTCTTGGAATCGTACAAGCATTCCATCACGTGTACCTATAATCACTTGCTTCGAACCATCCGTTAAACGAACAGCTATTAAGTCATCATCTTCACGCAAGCTAATTGCTATTAAACCATTTGTACGGATGTTCGCAAATTGAGATACTGGTGTACGCTTTGTAATACCTGTTTTCGTCGTAAAGATAAAGTAGGCATCTTCTTCAAATGAACCAACACGAATCATTGCCGTTACTTTCTCATCTTTCTCAATATTGAGTAAGTTAACTATTGGTAAGCCCTTTGCTGTACGACCATATTCAGGAATCTCGTAACCTTTTGCTCGGAATACTTTCCCTTTTGTTGTGAAGAATAAAATTGTATCATGTGTAGATGTATTCATCAGGTGTTCTACAAAATCATTTTCGTTTGTACCCATACCTTGTACGCCACGACCGCCACGTTTTTGACTGCGATATGTATTCGCAGCTAAACGCTTAATATAACCATTATGAGTTAAAGTAACTACTGAATTTTCAACAGGAATTAAATCTTCGTCCTCAATCATTTCCATGCCACCAGCTGTAATTTCTGTACGACGTATATCATTGAAGCGTTCTTTCACTTCTAATATTTCGGTACGAATGATTTCAACTATTTTCGCTTCATCTGCTAAGATAGCTTTTAATTCAGCAATTAACACTTGCAGCTCTTGATATTCAGCTTCTATTTTTTCACGCTCTAAACCACTTAAGCGTACTAAGCGCATATCTAAAATTGCTTGTGCTTGACGTTCAGATAAATTAAATCGCTCCATTAATTGTGGCTTCGCTTCATCACCACTACGAGAACCACGAATAATTGCAATTATTTCATCGATATGATCAAGTGCGATACGTAAGCCCTCTAAAATATGTGCACGGTCCTCTGCTTTCTTTAAATCAAACTCCGTACGACGGCGAATAATGACTTTTTGATGCTCAAGATAATGATAAAGCATCTCTTTTAAGCCCATTACTTTTGGTTGACCATTCACTAGAGACAACATATTAATACCAAAGCTCGATTGCATTGCTGTTTGCTTATATAAATTGTTTAATACGACATTGGCATTAGCATCTTTACGCACTTCAATGACCACGCGCATACCACGGCGGTCTGATTCATCCCGCAAGTTTGTAATACCATCTATTTTTTTATCACGTACAAGCTCCGCAATCTTTTCAATGAGCTTTGCTTTGTTTACTTGATAAGGTAATTCATGAATAAGAATTGTTTCTTTACCATTCGCTTTTTGTTCAATTTCAACCTTTGCACGAATAATAATTGAACCGCGACCAGTTTCATAGGCACGACGAATGCCACTCCGCCCTAAAATTAAACCGCCCGTAGGAAAATCAGGCCCAGGGATAATCTCCATAAGCTCTTCTGTTGTAATGGCAGGGTTTTCAGAAAGTGCAAGTACTGCATCAATTGTTTCTCCAAGTTGATGTGGTGGAATATTCGTTGCCATACCAACGGCAATCCCCGCAGCTCCATTCACTAATAAGTTTGGATAACGACTTGGTAGAACAACTGGTTCCCTTTCAGAACCATCGTAGTTGTCTGTATAATCAATTGTATTTTTATTAATATCACGTAGCATTTCCATTGCAATACGTGACATTCGTGATTCTGTGTAACGCATCGCTGCAGCACCATCACCATCGACAGATCCAAAGTTACCATGACCATCAACAAGCATGTACCGGTAACTAAAATCTTGTGCCATACGTACCATTGCATCATAAATTGATGAGTCACCATGCGGGTGATACTTACCCATTACATCCCCAACAATACGTGCTGATTTTTTGTACGCTTTATCTGCTGTATTTCCTAACTCTTGCATGCCATATAAAATACGACGATGTACTGGTTTTAACCCGTCACGTACATCAGGTAATGCACGTGACACGATTACACTCATTGCATAATCGAGAAAGGATGTTTCAATTTCTTCAGTTATATTAATTCCTTTAACACCAGAGCGTTCTTGTTCTGACAAAGTGTAGACCTCCCCTCAATAAAAATTAAATATCTAAATTCTTTACATATACGGCATTTTCTTCGATGAATTGACGACGAGGCTCAACTTCATCACCCATTAAACGTTCAAATGCTTGGTTTGCCTTGATTGCGTCATCTAATTCTACTTGTAGTAATGTGCGATACTCGGGATCCATCGTTGTTTCCCAAAGCTGTTCCGCATTCATTTCTCCAAGACCTTTGTAACGTTGTACATTTGGTTTTGGTATTTTTGGTAGGCGCTCTAAAATTTCTTTTAATGTTTCGTCGTCATAACAATATTCAATGTGCTTGCCTTGTTTCACTTGATAAAGTGGTGGCTGAGCAATATAAATATAACCCGCTTCGATTAATGGTCTTAAGAAACGGAAAAAGAATGTTAAAAGCAACGTACGAATATGCGCACCATCGACATCGGCATCTGTCATAATAACGATTTTATGATAACGGGCCTTTTCTAAGCTAAATTCTTCACCAATACCAGTACCAAATGCGGTAATCATCGCGCGTATTTCTGCATTCGATAAAATTTTATCTAAACGTGCTTTTTCGACGTTTAAGATTTTACCTCGCAATGGCAAAATTGCTTGGAAGTGACGGTCACGACCAGATTTTGCGGAACCACCGGCAGAATCACCCTCAACAATATAAATTTCACAGTCAGCTGGATTCGTAGAAGAACAGTCTGCTAATTTACCTGGTAAACTCGACACCTCAAGAGCTGATTTACGACGTGTAAATTCACGAGCTTTTTTCGCAGCAACCCGTGCACGAGCAGCCATTAAACCTTTTTCAACCACTTTACGAGCTACAGTTGGATTTTCTAGCATGAATCGCTCGAAACCATCTGAGAATAAAGCATTTGTAATTTGACTTACTTCAGAGTTACCCAACTTTGTCTTCGTTTGCCCTTCAAATTGAGGGTCAGGATGCTTAATAGAAACAATAGCCGTTAAGCCTTCACGAACATCTTCGCCCGTAAGATTTGTATCTGCCTCTTTTAATAATCCATTTTTACGTGCGTAATCATTGATAACGCGTGTTAGAGCCGTTTTAAAGCCGGACTCATGTGTACCGCCTTCATACGTATTAATGTTATTAGCAAATGAAAAAATATTTGATGAGAATCCAGCATTATATTGCATCGCAATTTCAACTGAAATACCATCTTTTTCACCAAGAACATCAATCGGTTCATGGATTGGTTCTTTAGATTGATTCAAGTGCTCTACATAAGAACGGATACCACCTTCATAATGATATGTAGTAGAACGTTGTTCTTCTTCACGTTCATCTGCAATTGTAATGCGGATACCTCGGTTTAAATAAGCTAATTCACGAATACGATGTGCTAAAATATCGAATTCGTAGACTGTTGTTTCTTTGAATATTTCAGGATCGGCTTTAAATCGTGTAGTTGTTCCATTACGATCAGTATCCCCAATAATAGTTATAGCCTGAATAGTTTTCCCACGTTCAAATTTAATTTCGTGAATATGTCCCTCACGATGAACTTGAACGATAGTCTCAATTGAAAGAGCATTTACTACAGATGCCCCAACGCCATGAAGACCTCCAGATACTTTGTATCCACCACCGCCGAACTTACCACCGGCATGTAGCACTGTCATAATTACCTCGACAGCGGGTTTCCCCATTTTTTCTTGAATACTAACTGGAATTCCTCGTCCATTATCTTCTACGCGAATCCAGTTTTCCTTTTCAATTGTTACTGTAATATCTGTACAGAATCCTGCAAGAGCTTCATCAATACTATTATCAACGATTTCCCATACTAAATGGTGAAGTCCTTTGGAGCTTGTTGAACCGATATACATCCCTGGTCTTTTACGAACTGCTTCTAAACCTTCCAATACCTGTATCTGATCGGCTTCATAAGCTTGATCTTGTAAACCTTCGTTTTCTATAGCCACGGCTTTCATCTACTCCTTCATAACATCATTGTGTGTAAATGAATGAACAGTCAACCGAGCTGACTATTACCATTCTTTTATAATCTAAAAAACTCCCCGGCTAACTTTCTTCAATCGCACCTTGTTTCACGTGGAACAGTTGAGCATGTTCCATCGTTTCATGATGAATTCCATCAACACTTGTAGTAGTAACAAAAGTCTGGACCTCACCTTGAATGGTATTTAATAAATGCGATTGGCGATAATCATCGAGTTCCGACAATACATCGTCTAAAAGTAGAATGGGTGTTTCATTTGTTTCTTGTTTAATTAATTCAATTTCGGCGAGCTTTAATGACAACGCAGTTGTACGTTGTTGCCCTTGCGAACCATATGTCTGCACATCATAGTTGTTTACCAAGAACTGCAAATCATCTCGATGTGGACCAACCATAGTTACACCACGATCAAATTCACGACTCTTTGCCTCTAATAGCTTTTTGTGCAAAAGATTTTCGACTTCACTAGGTGTGTGATCTTTTTCAATACCAGCAACTGTGCGGTATTTAATAGCTAAAGTTTCCTTGCCTTGTGAAATGCTTGCGTGAATAGGTTCTGCCCACTCCTGTAATAAATCCATAAATTGAAATCTTTTACGAATAATTTGGGTAGCAGCATGAATATATTGCTCATTATAGACTTCATACATTACGTCATCTGTCATTACTTTGCCTTGGTTCATTTTTAAATAATGATTACGTTGTTTTAAAATTTTTTGAAAGGTTAATAAATCATGTAAGTAGACTGGAGAAATTTGTCCAATCTCCATATCAATAAAACGTCGTCGTATTTGCGGACTCCCTTTTACAACATTCAAATCTTCGGGTGCAAACATAACCACATTCATTTGGCCAATATAATGACTAAGGCGGCTTTGCTCAATATGATTTATCTTACCTTTTTTACCTTTTTTCGTAATCGTAAGCTCAATTGGTAAAATACCGTGCCTTTTTCGAACGGCCCCTTCTATTTTACCATAGTCTGAATCCCAACGTATCAATTCTTTATCGTTCGTCGTACGATGAGATTTAGCCATGGCCAATACATAGATTGATTCCATAACATTTGTTTTCCCTTGAGCATTTTCACCAATAAATACATTGATTTTTGGAGAAAAGTTTAACGCTAAAGCATCATAGTTGCGGTAATTTGTAAGTTTTAACTGCTCAATATGCATAATTTATTGTCCAGCGGGTCCAATGATACGAAATCGACCACATCCAGGTATATTTACGACGTCTCCATTACGTAGTTTGCGACCACGGCGATCATCTACTTCGCCATTTACGTATACTTCATTTTCGTGTAAAAACCATTTAGCCATGCCACCTGAGCTAATAGCATCGGTCATTTTCAAAAGCTGTCCTAACGTCACAAACTCAACGTCAATTTCAATGTCTTTCATAGCTGTGTCACCCTCCAAATACATAATATCTATCTCTCTATCATACCTAAAAATGCATCATAAGTAAAAAAAGATAGCCGTAGTTAACGACTATCTCCTAAAGCATATCAAAATTATTAGTGGTGACCAGCAAAATAAAGTGAACTTAATATCTGTTCCTTAGTTTAGTTACACGTACTAAAAAATTAGTAAGTACGAACTGGTAAAATTAACTGTAGTATTGCGTCATCATGTACAGAACGCAAAATAAACGGTCTCATAGCCCCTGTAAATTGAATAACTACATCTTGCCCATCAATTGCTTTTAAAGCTTCCATCATGTATTTCGCACTAAAGGAAATCTTTAGGCTCTCCCCTTCTAATGCTTCTACAGGAATTTCTTCTTGTACTTTACCGATTTCTGGTGAATTGGATGAAACTTCAACAGCTTGATTATCTAAAATATCGAAACGCACAACATTATTACGATCACCACGAGCTACAAGCGATGCACGATCGATTGCTTGTAATAATGCCTTACCGTTAATCGTCACATTTGTTTGATATTCTTCTGGAATTAAACGTGTTGTATCTGGGTAATTGCCTTCTAGTAAACGAGAGAAGAATAATACATCCCCGGTTTTAAATAATACTTGCTGGCTAGTAATAACAATTTGAACAAGATTTGTAGAATCTTCTAAGACCTTGTTTAATTCATTTAAGCTTTTTCCAGGAATAACCACACTATGTTCAACTGCTGGTAAATTTTCTAGTTGTACCTTACGTCTTGCTAGACGATGACTATCTGTTGCAACACAGATTAATGTTTCATTTTTTATCTGCCAGTTTACACCTGTCAATACCGGTCTGCTTTCTGAAGTGGCAACTGCAAATACTGTTTCACGGATAATTGATTTTAATAAGTCCGCAGGTATAGTAAATTTTTGATCTTCGGTTAATTCAGGTAGCAACGGATACTCTGCTGCATCTGAGCCAATTAAATGAAATTCAGATTTACCTGAACGGATATGTGTTTGGAAACCAGCTGTTACTTGTATTTCAACATCATTTGTTGGTAACTTACGCACAATTTCATTGAACATACGAGCTTGTACAACTATTGAACCTGTTTCAGCTATCTGGATAATTTGTTGCCCATCTTCTTCTACTGGAATAAACGTTTGGATTGTAATATCTGCATCACTACCAGTTAAGCGGATACCTTCATTTGTCACATCAATTTTAATCCCCGTTAAAATAGGAATAGTTGTTTTAGAACTTACAGCTTTCATGACATCATTTAAGCCCTCTAATAAACGGTCACGTAAAATATCAAATTTCATTAGTTTTCCCTCACATATTTATATTATTTATTTATTAAATATAAAAAGATATAGTAATAGGTCCTGTGGATTTGTGGATAAGTGCTTTGAGATGAATAAAATCAGTCTATCCACATGTAGATAGACTGTGCATAAGTTTGTGCTTAAATAATTGAATTATCCACAGGATTATTTCCCTAGCATGCTTCGTATTTGTTTAACATCTTGTTGTAGTTGAGTGTCATTTTTCAACATAGAAGATATTTTTTCGTGAGCATGGATAACTGTTGTATGATCACGACCTCCGAATTCTTCTCCAATTTTCGGCAGCGAAAAATCTGTTAATTCGCGTGATAAAAACATCGCAACTTGACGAGGAAAAGCAATTAATTTCGTTCGTTTTTTAGCGACAAAATCTTCTAAACGAATATTAAAATGCTCTCCTACTGCATTTTGAATGTCTAAAATGGAGACTATTCGTGGTTTAGAATTAGGAATTATATCTTTCAACGCTTCAGTTGCTAATGTAGCGTTAATATCCTTGTTAACAAGTGATGAGTACGCCACGACACGAATAAGCGCACCTTCAAGCTCCCGAATATTGGAGTCAATCTGGTTCGCAATATAGAGCATTACTTCATTTGGAACATCTAGACCATCTGCCTTAGCCTTTTTCCGTAGTATAGCAATACGAGTTTCTAAATCGGGTGGTGCAATGTCAGTAATTAATCCCCATTCAAATCGTGAGCGCAAGCGATCCTCTAATGTGGGAATTTCCTTTGGTGGGCGGTCACTTGAAATAACAATTTGTTTTGATTCTTCATGCAATGTGTTAAATGTATGGAAAAATTCTTCTTGCGTAGATTCTTTTCCTGCTAGGAATTGAATATCATCAATTAGTAGCACATCTACATTGCGATATTTATTGCGAAAATCGAGTGCCTTATTATCACGAATAGAGTTAATAAATTCATTTGTAAATTTTTCTGATGATAAGTACACGACTTTTGCATTTGGATTATGTTCTAACACATAGTGGCCAATTGCGTGCATTAAATGCGTTTTACCAAGTCCTACTCCCCCATATATAAAGAAAGGGTTATAAGCTTTAGCTGGTGCTTCCGCAACAGCTAAAGAAGCAGCATGTGCAAAGCGGTTTCCAGAGCCGATGACAAACGTATCAAATGTATATTTCGGGTTTAACATACCTGGCGAAATATCGTGATGATCGTTATTTTTTGCTTGGATAATAGGCGCTGGTAAGTCAAAATCGTCCGAATCCTGGTTTTTTTGAACAACAAATTTAATAAGCAAGTCTTCGCCTGTAAGCTCCGTTAATATACCTGTAATCAAATGAATATAATGATTTTCAAGCCAATCTCGAGCAAACGAATTTGGCGCGGCAATTGTCACTGTTGACCCACTACCATTGTAAGAAAGTAGTTTTGTAGACTTTAGCCACGTTTCGAAGCTTGGTTTAGAAATTTTTTGTTCAACTTGAGCCAGGACATTATTCCATAATTCTTCTAAATGTTCCAAGCTGCTATTCTCCTTTACAGTTCAATACATATACAGCAATAAAAATATCGTGCATTTATGTGATAGGTAAATACGTTCATTTTACGACTAATCCACAAAATCACAAGCTGTGGATAAAACTTAACCAAAGGCTGTGATAAAAATTATCCACAGCATATCAACAGTTGTGGATAAAAGAATAGTTCGTTTCAGTTTTCAACAAAGTGAAGCACAGTTATCGTATCAGAAAAATAAAGCCATTTCAATAGTTTGCGAAACTTATCCACACAACCTTTGTTTATGCACTTTTGAGTTGTCCACAAGCACTGCTTATGTGAAAAAGCTGTAGATAACACTTGTGGATAAAAAAACATGCAAAAAATACTATACACAGGTCTGTGTGAAAAAGACAAGTATTCTGTGGATAATTACAATAATAAAAAATATAAGATTCTAGAAACGATTGTTGAAAGAAATTTATGAAATACATTGACAAAATAGCTGATTACTTTATATAATATGCAGGTCTGTATGTTGAAAAATTCAACTTTCATTCAGGAGGTGTCTATATACATGAAACGTACTTACCAACCAAAAAAGCGTAAGCACAGCAAAGTTCACGGTTTCCGCGCACGCATGAGCACGAAAAACGGCCGTAAAGTTCTTGCTGCTCGCCGTCGTAAAGGCAGAAAAGTTTTATCAGCATAAAATAAGTCCACTGAGCCACATCAGTGGTCTTTTTTTTCTTTATTTTTGGTAAACTTAAAAATAGAGATCGAAGGATATTATTTAGTAGCAGGTGAAAGTAATGAAAAAACGCCATAGAGTGAAAAAGAATGAAGATTTTCAAAAGGTGTTTAAAAAGGGTAAGTCTTTCGCTAATCGCCAGTTTGTCGTTTATTTTTTACCAAAAGAGGGACAAACGGAATTACGTATAGGCATATCGGTTAGTAAAAAGCTTGGTAATGCGGTAACACGCAACCAAATTAAGCGTTATATTCGACAAAGCATTCATGAATTAAAAGATGAGCTCAAGCCGAATATGGACTATGTTATTATCGCCAGACATCCGGCGGCCACTATGGATTTTCATGAAGTGAAACAAGGTTTGCAGCATGTACTACGAATCGCTAAAGTTTTGAAAAAAGCATAGTACATTCCAGCAAATAAAGTGGCGACAAAGCGCACTTTCGTATAAAGTTCCACTGTAACGAGTGTAAATTTAGTAACTATCCTTACTAAATGGTCATATTAAGTTGGAACATTTAGTAGAGTGAAAGCTTATTTGCATGATAAAATAATTGTTAACTTTATTCAAAAGCGAGAGAATATGTTGAGTAAAGAAGAAGGAAAGAAGAACGTAGATAGATTTAAGAAAATTGAATAGGATTTGTAGGGGGAAGACGGTTGAAAAAACAACTTTGGGTAATTTTGTCGCTAGTATCAGTAGCTCTGCTGCTATCTGGTTGTACAGAATTTAATGAGCCAATCTCCAAAGATAGCGAGGGCTTCTGGAATGAATTCATCGTTTGGCCGTTAGTATCGGCGATAAAGTACTTTGCTGATGTACTCGGTACGTATGCGTGGGGGATTATTGCAGTAACAATTATTATTCGTTTAGCTATTCTTCCATTAATGATTAAACAAACAAAGAGTTCTAAAAAAATGCAAGAACTTCAGCCAAAAATGAAGGAATTGCAAAAAAAGTACGCTTCTAAGGATGCACAAACACAGAAACAATACCAACAAGAAATGATGAAGCTAATGAGTGAATCGGGAGCCAATCCAATTGCTGGATGTTTACCTGCATTTATTCAAATGCCAATTTTAATTGGTTTCTATCATGCGATTAGTCGTATGAACGCTACATCTGCTTTTGATTTAGGAAATTTCTTTATGTTCCCATTAGCAGATCCTGCACCAGTACTAGCAATTATGGCTGGTTTAATGCAGTTTATCGTGTTACGTACGGGCCCAGCAATGGACAACCCCCAAATGAAAATGATGATGTACATTATGCCATTCATGATTATTGGTTTCGGTATGGCTTTACCAGCGGCATTATCATTGTACTGGGTAATCGGGAACATTATCTCGATTCTCCAAAACCTTTTTATTTACAAACCTTGGCAAAAGGATAAAACACAACCTGCTCAAAATGGAGGGGCTAAAAAGTGAAACAACTTACGCAAATAGGCGCAACAACACAAGAAGCGATCTCATTGGCGTTACAAAAACTTGGCAAAACCCGTGAACAAGTAGATGTTGAAGTTTTACAAGAAGGCAAAAAAGGATTTTTAGGTTTTGGTGCACGATCTGCTGAAGTTCGTGTGACAGTAAAAGAAGAGCAAGTTCGTTCAACTACTGAAACAGTAAAAGTAGCTGAGCAACTGCATACAGCTAAGGAACTATCGGGCGAAGCAACAGTAGTAGATGATGTTGAAACAGTAAGTTCACAAGTTTCTGAACAACCAATTGAAATCGAAGCTGTCCAGCAAGTCGTAGTAGAGGAAAGTACAGAGGAAGAAGAGAACTCTGTAAATCCAATTGAAGAAGCAAAAGCTTATTTAGTGAATATTGCCGAACAATTGGATATTCAAGATCTTGAAATTGAAACAATACGTGAAGGTAAATATGTATTGTTTCAGCTAAAAAGTGAAAAGGCAGCAATGCTTATTGGAAAACGAGGACAAACCTTAAATTCTTTGCAGCAATTAACACAACTTGTGTTAAATAAAAGTGCTAAGCAGTTCTTAATGGTGAAATTAGACGTGGAAAACTACCGTGAACGTCGCCAAGTAGCACTAGAGCAGTTAGCAGATCGTATGGCTGATAAGGCACTTCGTTTAAATCAGCGTGTGGCATTTGAGCCTATGCAGTCATACGAAAGAAAGATTATTCATAATCAATTGGCAAATCGCCTTGATATTGAAACATACTCAGAGGGAACAGAGCCGAATCGTTATTTAGTCATAGAACCTGTTAAGTAACGGTCAGGATTTGACCCGCTAAAAAACGTACAGACAAAGTATAATAACCTAGGTCATTTTATCGTCATGATAAAATGACCTTTTTTTCTGTGGATAACCGCCTCATGTTGGCTAGTAACTGTAGAGCTTACAAGTGTATGTTAGTGTCTAAATGTAAAATACCTTGTCGATTTTTGTTTCCAGTGGAGTTTGGATATTTTTTAGCGTAAGTGTTGTCCACAATTGGAAATTATCCTTACTTTAGATTTTTTTAAAAATATGTTAGTCTAAGATGTTAGAAAGAGTTGGTCGGTTATGTTTATCCACATGTGGATAACGTTAAGGAGGTAATATAGATGGAGTTCGATACAATTGCTGCGATATCCACACCGATGGGTGAAGGTGCTATTGCAATTGTCCGCTTGAGTGGGGACGAAGCAGTAGTAATTGCAGATAAAATATTCAAATCACCAGGTGGTCAAAGTTTAACAACAAAGGCTTCACATACAATTCATTATGGGCATTTAGTAGAGCCAAAGACAAATGAGGTAGTAGAGGAAGTAATGTTGTCATTAATGCGCGGACCAAAAACATTTACCCGTGAGGACGTAGTTGAAATCAACTGTCATGGTGGACTTGTGTCTGTCAATCGAGTATTGCAATTAGCATTAACAAATGGTGCAAGGCTTGCAGAGCCAGGTGAATTTACGAAAAGAGCGTTTTTAAATGGACGTATCGATTTATCTCAGGCAGAGGCTGTGATGGATTTAATCCGTGCGAAGACGGATCGAGCAATGAATGTAGCCCTTGGCCAAATGGATGGGAAACTATCTCGTCTTATCGGTGATCTCCGCCAAGCATTGCTAGAGACATTAGCGCAAGTAGAGGTTAATATCGATTATCCAGAGTATGATGATGTAGAAGAAATGACGGTGCCAGTATTACTTGAAAAATGTACATGGGTACGAAATGAAATCATTCAATTGCTACAAACATCGTCTCAGGGAAAAATTTTACGAGAAGGCTTATCTACAGTTATTTTAGGTCGCCCAAATGTCGGGAAATCTTCACTTTTAAATAGTTTAGTACAAGAAAATAAAGCGATTGTGACAGATATTGCAGGGACAACTCGTGATATTATAGAAGAGTACGTGAATGTACGTGGTGTTCCGCTTCGTTTAGTGGATACTGCTGGTATTCGAGAGACAGAAGATATTGTAGAGCGAATTGGTGTGGAACGTTCTCGAGAGGCGTTGCGTGGCGCAGATTTAATTTTATTGGTATTAAACTATTCAGATGAATTAACGGTAGAGGATGAGCGTCTATTCGAGACAATTGAAGCGATGGATTATATCGTCGTTGTGAATAAAACAGATTTACCGCAAAAAATCGATTTAGCGCGCGTGAAAGAGTTAGCAGGCAAGCATCGCATTGTGACAACCTCTCTTCTACAAGAAGAAGGAGTCATAGAGCTTGAAGAAGCAATTGCTGCGTTATTCTTTGAAGGGCAAATTGAAGCGGGCGATTTAACATATGTATCAAATGCACGTCATATTGCATTACTTCACCAAGCTCAAGCTACGGTAGAGGATGCATTAGCTGCAGCACAAGCAGGTGTACCAGTTGATATGGTGCAAATAGATGTAACGAGAACGTGGGAGATACTTGGTGAAATTATCGGCGATACGGTACAGGAAAGCCTAATTAATCAGCTATTTTCACAATTTTGTTTAGGGAAATAATTCTACTAGAGAAGGGAAGATACGAGCATGCCAACACAATATGAGGCAGGCACGTTTGATGTAATTGTAATTGGCGCAGGTCATGCAGGCTCTGAAGCTGCTTATGCTGCTGCCAAAATGGGTGCTAATACACTGATGCTAACAATCAATTTAGATATGATTGCCTTTATGCCATGTAATCCGTCAATTGGTGGCCCTGCTAAAGGAATCGTTGTACGTGAAATTGACGCACTAGGCGGCGTGATGGGGAAAGTTATAGATAAAACGCATATACAAATGCGTATGTTAAATACGGGAAAAGGTCCGGCTGTACGTGCATTACGTGCACAAGCGGACAAAGTATTGTATCAACATGAAATGAAACGTGTATTAGAAGAAAATGAAAACTTAACAATTCACCAAGCAATGGTGGAGGAGCTGATTGTAGAAGAAGACGAAGTAAAAGGCGTAATCACACAAATCGGTGCCATTTATCGTGCTAAAACAGTTGTTGTAACAACCGGTACATTCCTACGTGGTGAAATTATTATCGGAGATGTGAAATATTCAAGTGGTCCAAATAACCAACAGCCATCAATTGGCTTAGCAGATAACTTAAAAGATCTTGGGTTCGGTCTTGTGCGCTTTAAAACGGGCACACCACCACGTGTAAACAATCGTACAATTGATTATTCTAAAACAGAGATGCAACCAGGAGACGATGTACCACGTGCGTTTAGTTTTGAAACTACTGAATTCATCATGGATCAATTACCTTGCTGGCTAACTTATACAAGTCCGCAAACGCATGAAATTATTGAGGCCAATTTACACCTTTCACCAATGTATTCAGGCATGATTAAAGGGACGGGACCACGTTATTGCCCATCTATTGAAGATAAAGTTGTGCGATTTAATGATAAACCGCGCCATCAAATTTTCTTAGAGCCAGAAGGTCGTAATACTCGTGAAGTGTATGTACAGGGATTATCCACAAGCTTACCTGAGCATGTGCAAAAACGTTTAGTACAATCCATTCCTGGCTTAGAAAAAGCAGAAATGATGCGTGCAGGCTATGCTATTGAGTATGATGCAATAGTGCCAACACAACTATGGCCAACATTAGAAACAAAACGCATTAAAGGCTTGTATACAGCTGGTCAAATTAACGGAACATCAGGTTATGAAGAAGCTGCTGCACAAGGTTTAATGGCAGGCATGAATGCCGCTGCGAATGTACTTGGTAAAGAAGAACTGATTTTAAGCCGTTCAGAGGCTTATATTGGCGTACTAATCGATGATTTAGTAACAAAAGGGACAAATGAGCCGTACCGCTTACTGACATCTCGTGCAGAATATCGTCTACTGCTGCGTCACGATAATGCTGATTTACGTTTAATGGAGCGAGCATACAAGATGGGAATGCTTGCTGAAGAACGTTTTTCAAAATTCATGAAGAAAAAAGAACTTATTGAAAATGAAATTGCCCGTCTTCGTGAAGTCATTATTAAACCAAATGAAGCAACGCAATCTGCCATCCGCTCTGTAGGTGGTAGTGAACTAAAAGATGGTATTCGTGGAGCAGATCTTTTAAAACGTCCAGAAGTGCATTATGATTTAATATCTTCTTTAATACCGACTGATATTGAATTTACGGACGAAGTGATGGAACAAGTTGAAATTCAGCTAAAATATGAGGGTTATATTGAAAAGGCATTGCAACAAGTCGAAAAACTTCATAAAATGGAAAATAAAAAAATTCCTGAGAATATAGACTATGATGCAATTTCAGGTCTAGCTACAGAAGCACGACAAAAATTAAAACAAGTAACGCCACTTTCTATTGCACAAGCATCACGTATTTCTGGCGTAAATCCAGCAGATATTTCAATTTTACTTGTTTATATCGAACAAGGTAAAATTGCGCGTGTAAGTGGCGAATAATAGAGCAACAGTAAAGTGAATAAGAGGCGGGCATACCTTTGTGCCCGCTTCCTATTTTTAAAAAGGAGACTTTACATGAACGAACAACAATTTATTAAGGCATTAAAGGACAAGGGCATCGAGCTTTCAGAAAAGCAAATAGCCCAATTTAAGAAATACTTTGAGTTGCTTGTAGAGTGGAACGAGAAGATGAACTTAACGGCCATTACGGATATAGAGGGTGTCTATTTAAAGCATTTCTACGATTCGATTAGTGCCTCATTTTATTTTGATTTTACACAAGTAACTACAGTATGTGATGTTGGTGCAGGTGCTGGTTTCCCAAGCATTCCAATTAAAATCTGCTTCCCACATTTACATGTAACGATTGTAGACTCTTTAAATAAACGAATAACATTTTTAAATCATCTAAGCGATGAATTACAATTAGAGCACATGCACTTTGTACATGCTCGTGCAGAAGAATTCGGTCAAAATGTAGCATATCGTGAACAATTTGATGTTGTGACGGCTCGTGCAGTAGCACGCTTGTCGGTATTATCTGAGCTGTGTGTGCCATTAGCAAAACAAGGTGGCTATTTTGTAGCTTTAAAGGCCGCAGCAGGCGCAGAAGAATTGAAAGATGCCAAAAAAGCATTAGCTACATTTGGTGTTACACTTAGAGAAGAATTTTCTTTCTTGTTACCTGTTGAAGAAAGTGAACGAACTTTATATATATTTGATAAAATAAAAGGAACACCGAAAAAATATCCGCGTAAACCAGGTGTACCAAATAAAACACCAATTCAATAATTAGTGTTTCATGTGAAACTTCTCAAGATGGAAAATATTTTTTCTATTTTGAGCATACATACTAGTTAGGGATGGTTCACGCAAATGACATCTATGAACTATATACATTTTAGGAAATATAATAAATAATAATAGAATGACACAGAGCAAGATAGTTACTTAAAGGTGGTGCCACTTGGATGAAAAGTCCTTTTTCACGTTTTTTTGGAGGCGGAAATAAAGCAGAGCCTATTGTGAAAAATGAAGTAGAACAAGCAGAGGCGGTTCAAACTGCAGAAGAGGTCATTAAGCTTCCAATCGATCAAATTGTGCCAAACCGTTTTCAGCCACGTACTATTTTTGATGATGAAAAAATTGAAGAATTATCAAGAACCATTCATACACATGGTGTGATTCAACCAATTGTTGTACGTAGTACAGCAGAGAATCAATATGAAATCATTGCTGGTGAGCGTCGTTATCGAGCAATGAAAAAGCTACAATGGACAGAAGTTCCTGCGATTGTACGAAATTTAAGTGATAAGGAGACAGCTTCCATTGCGTTAATTGAAAATCTTCAACGTGAAGAGTTAACGGCAATTGAAGAAGCGGTAGCTTATCAAAAATTATTAGAGCTTCATGAGCTTACACAAGAAGCTCTAGCCCAACGACTTGGAAAAGGACAATCCACGGTAGCCAATAAATTACGTTTATTAAAGCTTCCTGAAGAAGTGCAACAAGCTATTTTAAAGCGCAGCATCTCTGAAAGACATGCACGTGCATTAATTGCCATTAAAGACCAGCCGTTGCAATTAGATATTTTACAGCAAACGCTTGACAATGATTGGAATGTTCGTCAGCTAGAAGAGCAAATTCATAGAATATTATATCCTGAGGCAGTGGAACAGGAAGAAACAGCACCGAAGAAAGCTAAGCCAAAGCGAAAGGCAATTAGTAAAGATGTTCGTATTGCCTTAAATACCATCAAGCAATCGTTATCTATGGTGACGAAAAGTGGTATAACTGTAAATACTGAAGAAGAAGATACAGAGGATTACTATCAAATCACTGTGAAGATACCTAAAAAGAAAAAGTCTTAAATACATTGTAGTGGTCTGAAATTATCTTAGAAAAACATTTTTATTGAACTACAGGTTATTTATAGGGGAGACAACTTAGACATATTTCTAAGTTGTCTCCTTTTTTGTATATATTCTTAATATTTTATACAACTCTTTTGTGTTTTTTTGATAGAATGAGAGGTAAGATAGCGGTATTAAACAATGATTTTACAAATGGATTTGTCAAAGCAAACTTTGATAGATGAAAGCAGGTGCTTTTAAATGGGTAGAATTATAGCAATCGCCAATCAAAAGGGTGGCGTAGGTAAAACAACGACATCGGTCAATTTGAGCGCTTGTCTAGCGTACTTAGGGAAGAAAGTCCTTCTAATTGATACAGATCCGCAAGGCAATACAACAAGTGGACTGGGCATTAATAAGGGAGAAATACAAAGTTGTATCTATGATGTGTTAATTGACGATGAAAATGTTGAAAATGTCATTCAAGAAACAAATGTTGAAAACTTATCCATTGTCCCCGCAACAATCTCGCTTGCAGGAGCCGAGATTGAATTAGTCTCAACCATTTCACGGGAAGTGCGTCTAAAGCACGCATTGCAAGATGTGAAAGAAGATTTTGATTATATTATTATAGATTGCCCACCGTCATTAGGACTCCTAACTATTAATGCTTTAACGGCATCAGATGCACTCATTATTCCCGTGCAATGCGAGTATTACGCATTAGAGGGATTAAGTCAGCTATTGTCTACAGTACGTTTAGTGCAAAAGCATTTGAACCAACAGCTATATATTGATGGGGTATTATTGACCATGCTTGATGCACGGACAAATTTAGGCTTACAAGTTATTGATGAAGTAAAAAAATATTTTCAAGAGAAAGTATATAAAACAATTATTCCTCGTAATGTGCGATTAAGTGAGGCGCCTAGCCATGGTCAGCCTATTATCATTTATGACGCAAAATCTAGAGGTGCGGAAGTTTATTTAGAGATGGCGAGGGAAGTGATTAAAAATGGCTAAAGGTTTAGGGAAAGGCATAGGAGCGTTATTTCCCGGAGAGTCCCTAGAACATAGTGGACAAGTAGAAGAAATACAATTAGAGCTAATAGTTGCAAACCCTTTTCAGCCACGCAAAATATTTGATGAAGAAACATTGCAAGAATTAGCAGAATCTATTCGGGAACATGGTATTCTACAGCCAATTGCGTTACGGAAAAAGGCTAGAAAATATGAAATTGTCGCTGGAGAACGTCGTTTTAGAGCATCACTATTAGCTGGATTAGATGTTATTCCAGCAATTATTAAAGAGCTAACAGATGCACAAATGATGGAATTAGCAATTTTAGAGAATCTTCAACGTGAAGATTTAACCGTCATTGAAGAGGCGGAAGCTTACCAAAGTTTAATGGAGAACTTACATTTAACACAGGAAGAACTATCCAAACGATTAGGTAAGAGTAGACCACACATTGCCAATCATGTTCGTTTATTAGCGCTGCCAGATGATGTTCGTACACTGATGAATAAGGGTACATTATCAATGGGACAGGGTCGGGCTTTACTCGGTCTGAAAAATAAAAGAAAAATTTCAGAAGTTGCAAGTAAGGTAATAAAACAGGGCTTAAATGTTCGCCAAGTGGAAATGCTCGTGCAAACTTTAAACGAAGAAGTTTCACGTGAAACAGCGCAACCGAAGAAAAAGGATATTTTTGTAGCGGCTAAAGAATCTCAATTAAGAGATTACTTTGGAACAAATGTCCAAATTAAAAAAGCGAATAATAAAGGGAAGATTGAAATTGAATTTTACACCGAAGATGATTTGGAACGCATTTTAGAAATATTGAATTTACAGGAAGAATAGATAGAATCTTCTATAACGTAATCAGAGCGCCAAAATACTAGGCGCTCTCTATTTTTCTAGAGAGGGAAGGCTAGATTGTGGTATTACTAGGGGCATTAATTAATGCAGTGCTCATTATGGCAGGTGCATTAGTGGGGCGAATTTTTAAAAATATACCTGAGTCGATGAAATCTACCGTATTATCAATTATTGGTTTAGCTGTTGCATTATTAGGGATAAAGATGGGCTTTGAAAGTGATAATTTTATTATTTTAGTGGTAAGTTTAGTAGTAGGGACGGTAATAGGTGAATGGATAGATTTAGATAAGCAGATGAATCGACTTGGTCAGTGGGTAGAGTCATTATTTAGTAAAAATCGCAATGGTGACAATCAAATTAGCATCGCTGAGGGCTTCGTAACTGCCTCGCTAATATTTGTTGTTGGGTCAATGGCCGTGATTGGTGCACTCGATAGTGGTTTACGTAATGATCATAATGTGCTAATAACAAAAGGAATTATCGATGGTTTTACATCTATTATATTAGCATCCACATTAGGTATTGGCGTATTATTATCTGCAGTACCTGTATTTGTGTATCAAGGGGTCATTGCCCTCTTTGCAGGCGTTATTAGTGCTTATATTCCAGATGCAGCGCTACAAATGTTCATCACAGAAATGACCGCTGTTGGTGGTGTCATGATTTTGGCGATTGGCTTAAATATAGCAGGCTTAACCAAGATCAAGGCTGCTAACTTGTTGCCGAGTATCATCGTTGTCGGCATTATGGTTGGTATCATCTATCCTTTTCAATGAATAACGATGTGCGGCCAGTAGTAGCGCCCTTGAAAGTTTTTCAGCCATCGCATAAGAAATATGCAGTCTTGTATTTTGTAAAACAAGCATTTCCATAAAGCCTCCAATATTGACAATTCCTTTAATGGAGATGTCGCCGATTGGGGGCAATTGTTTTTTTACAGCCTTCCCAGGCAAAATAGGTCCGTTCTGTACAGCGATATGACCAATATTATGTTCACTTCCTAGACATGCATCAATCGCAATAATGAAAGGTTTCGTAGTATGATGGTGTAGTTGTTGTAGTGTAGCGTCTAAATTGAGGGCATGTAACGGATCTTCCAGAGATCCTACAACTTCATAGGGAAAACTAACTGATTTTTTTAAAAAGCTACCCGTTAAAGGTCCAAGTGTGTCGCCAGTACAACGGTCACTACCAATACAACAGAAAATAAGGCGCTCATGTTGAAAAGGAATATGTTCTAAAAATAATGTACTCAATTGCCAAACGGCATTTTTACTTTCATGGTGAAGCGAATAAGGTAGTACTAAATCTGGTATAGTATTCATAAAAAAACTCACTTTCATTTTTATTTGGAAGAAGTGCTCAATTTTTATGCAGTATACGCAAATTTATAGCAAGTTATTCAAGAGGTGGTATTTATGGATTACTTTAACGAAAAGGTATTAAGGAACTATTGGGACAAGCTGATGTCAGAGGCGTTTTGGGAAAATGTAATAAATGCTTCAATTAAGATTACGATTATTTTGATAGCATCGTGGCTAGCTGTAAAATTAGGTAAAAAGTTTATTAAAAAAGTGTTTTTAATGCGTATGCGTTCACCTTTAAATCACTCAGAACGTCGACAAAAAACAATCGAAAGACTATTACAAAGTGTCATTTCCTATGTTGTTTATTTTTCGGCAATCGTTGCGATTCTCGCTATCTTAGATATTAAGATAGCTGGGTTATTGGCTGGAGCAGGGATTGTCGGTTTAGCCATTGGTTTTGGTGCGCAGAGCTTAGTGAAGGATATCATTACTGGATTTTTTATCATTTTTGAAGACCAGTTTGGTGTAGGCGATTATATAAAAATAAATGCAGCAGAAGGAACTGTTGTAGAAATAGGTTTACGAACAACAAAGATTAATGGGTCTACTGGAGAGCAATTTATTATTCCAAATGGTGCAATTGGAGACGTCGTAAATTACTCTGTGAACAACTCTAAAATTTTTGTGGATTTACAAATGACGACAGATGCAGATTTTGAAAAGGCTGAGGCCATTATCAATAAATATTTAAGCACACTTTCAGAAGTGCATGAAGAACTGGTGTCGACGCCTGCATTTTTAGGTGTGCAAAACGTCAAAGGTACAGAGGTAACTATTCGTATTGTTGCTGAAACATTGCCACAACAACAATATGGGGTGGCACGAACTATTCGTCGTGATGTGACAAAATTATTTGAGGAAAATAATATTCCAATGGCCTATCCAAATATGATGCTGTATGGTAATAGTGGGAAAGAAGGAGGGAGAAACGAATAAATGGAAGCAAAACAATTTGGTTTAAATGATATTGTTGAAATGAAGAAACAACATCCATGTGGCACAAATGAGTGGAAAATTATTCGTATGGGTGCAGATGTACGCATTAAATGTGAAGGGTGTCAGCACAGTGTGATGATTCCACGTCGAGAATTTGAGAAAAAAATGAAAAAAGTATTAAAATTCGCAAATGAAGCTTAATTTTCAGGTGTATTAGACTTTTTAATAGCGAATCAATATAATAGATAAGGTTATAAAGTGAATCTTTAATCGGTGAGCTGCCGATTATTAAAGAAACTTAGATTAAAAACGCCACGTCCTGTGGCTACGTTTAAGTGACCAACATCATGTTGGTCTGTACAGCATTGGGGACGTTTAGGTTGTTAAACGCCCACTTAAACGGCTTGCGTAGTCTTCATTTTGCAGTGGTTCTTAGCACTGGTTAGTACGGGATGAAAGAGCAAATTTGAACAGAACATAGAAAGGTTGTGTCCATGTATGGCATTAACAGCTGGAATCGTTGGTTTACCGAATGTTGGAAAATCAACATTATTTAACGCAATTACAAAGGCAGGAGCATTAGCTGCTAACTATCCATTTGCAACGATTGATCCGAACGTAGGTATTGTCGAAGTACCAGACGCACGTTTAGATAAACTAACTGAATTAGTAATACCGAAAAAAACAGTTCCAACAGCATTTGAGTTTACGGATATTGCGGGTATCGTAAAAGGTGCATCTAAAGGAGAAGGTTTAGGGAACAAATTCCTGGCGCATATTCGAGAAGTCGATGCAATCTGTCAAGTAGTACGTTGCTTTGTAGATGAAAACATTACACACGTATCAGGTTCAGTTGACCCGATTGATGATATTGAAGTGATTAATTTAGAACTTGCACTTGCTGATCTAGAATCTGTTGATAAACGTATTCAACGCGTAAGCAAAATGGCGAAACAAAAAGATAAAGATGCAATGGTGGAAGAACCAATCCTTGTTAAAATTAAAGAAGAACTAGAGAACGGTAGACCGGCTCGTGCTGCTGGGCTTTCTGAGGATGAGTTAAAGGTTATTAAAGGTCTACATCTATTAACAATTAAACCAATGCTTTATGTTGCAAATGTTTCAGAGGAAGAAGTTGCAGATGTAGATAATAATGAATATGTACAAAAGGTACGTGAATATGCATCAGCTGAGGGCGCTCAAGTAATTACAATTTGTGCAAAAATCGAAGAAGAAATTTCAGAGCTTGATGATGAAGAAAAAGCAATGTTTTTAGAAGAACTAGGCATTAAAGAATCAGGCTTAGATCAACTAATCCGTACTTCTTATGATTTACTAGGACTTGCAACTTATTTCACTGCTGGCGTACAAGAGGTTCGTGCATGGACATTCCGTAAAGGCATGAAGGCGCCCCAATGTGCTGGCGTTATTCATACAGACTTTGAACGTGGATTTATTCGTGCAGAAACGGTTGCTTTCGACGATTTAGTAGAAGCTGGTTCTCAAGCTGCGGCTAAAGAAGCAGGTAAAGTACGTCTTGAAGGTAAAGAATACATTGTACAAGATGGCGATATTATGTTATTCCGTTTTAATGTATAAAATTAAGTGAAAGGGCAATCGCAAAAGATTGCCCTTTTTTAGCTATATAGTTATCTGAATTTTCATTTTCTGAGGAGGCATATGTTATGAATATAGCCCAAATTAAAGAACGTGGTTTAGAAATAGAGCAACATGGTAAGTTGCCAAAAGATATATTAGAGATTATTTATGAGCATCAACTCTTTAAGTTATTTGTAGCGCCTGAATTAGGTGGTAAAAATTTAGATTTACTAGAGGGTATTAAGGTTTTTCAACAGATGTCTTCTCTAGATGGTAATTTTGGATGGCTTGTGACAATTGGAACAGGTGGTAATATATTTATCCCTACATTGAATCAAGAAGTTTGTAAAAAAATCTTTTCATCAGTTGATTCAGTAATAGCCGGAAGCGGTTACCCTACAGGGATAGCCGTAAAAAAAGACGGTGGTTACAGGGTAACGGGACAATGGAAGTTTTGTAGTGGCTCGGACTACGCTACAACCTTTACCATGAACTGCTTTATTGAGCGAGACGGCATTAAAACTGAGGACATTATAAGCTGTGCAGTCAGCCGAGAGTATGTTGAAATTCTGCATGATTGGCGAGCGATGGGGTTGAAAGCTACTGCTAGTCATACAATTCGTGTAAAGGATGTATGGGTACCACAAGAAGCAACTTTTCAATTAGGCATAAATAGAAATAGTTATGGTGGTTGGGTACATAGCTTTCCATTTGGTACCTTTGCTGAGGCTTCCTTTTTAAGTGTTTGCCTAGGTATAACAGATAATTTCTTAGAAGAGGCATCAATTTTAATGAAACAAAAAAACAATGAAGCACAGCTGTTTTTAATAGATGAGCAACTGAAGCGCTTTAAACAATTTGAAGCGCAATTTTATACAAAGTTGACGTCGTATTGGCTGCAACATAAGAAAGGACAACAGCTGACCAATGAAGAGTTAAAGCAATTTTCACAGATCAGCAAAGAGGGTGCAGCAGCTTGTGTGGATATTGCCAATAGTATAATTCGTAGTCTCGGTATGGACGCAATACTTGAGACATCTACGATTAATCGTATTTGGCGAAATCTGTGCACGGCTGCACAACACGGATTTTTAACGCCATAAAGTGGTCTATTATTTCTTTTTGAATGTCTCTTTTTTCTGTGTAGGATAAACATAAAGCTTTGGAAATTGGGGATCGTCTTGTACAAGAGCATCTTTTGGATATTTGCGTAATTCTTTGTACATGGCAAAATCGCCAATGGCCCCTGCTATTAAAAAAGCCCCTACTAGAAGTAATACAGTACTATTGACATAGAAACCAGTAATTGTCGGTAAGATACCAGTTGTCCAAAATGGTAGCAACAATGCTTTTTTCATTGCATGATTAGGTAGTGGTTGATCAGTTGTTGCATAAGCTACACCAAGTTCTAAATTTACACCGTATTTTAATGATTTAAATGGTACCCCACCAAAGAGCATAAACCCAATTAGATGAAAGGTTTCATGTAGTATAATGAGGACAATATAGAGGACGACAAATAGGATGCTCGCACTAAACGTACCCCAAAATGAAAATTGAAAATCTTTTAAGCAAATATATTGAATGGCAATAAATAATATGACTAGACCAGTCGTGACAACTATATTGTCCATCATTAGTTTTTTTATATCCAATTCAATCACAACAGGTTCCTTATCTGGTTGCATAAAAAAGCCCCCTCTATGAACTAACTATCATTTATTATATCGAATGAATTCTTAGTTTGCGACTTGAAAGACATATAGCTATGTGTTACAATTCATTGATGTGAGTAATAATTATTACTTGCTCCTTGCTCCCTGTCAACAGGAGAGCCTGAGTCCATAAGGAGGTGTAAACAGATGAGAAAATACGAATTAATGTACATCGTACGTCCGAACATTGAAGACGAAGCGAAGAAAGCTTTAGTTGAACGTTTCAACGAAATCTTAACTTCTAACGGTGCTGAAGTCATCGAAGCAAAAGAGTGGGGCAAACGCCGCTTAGCTTACGAGATTAAAGACTTCCGCGAAGGTTACTACCAAATCGTAAAAGTAAACGCTACTTCAGAAGCAATCAACGAATATACACGTCTTGCTAACATCAGCGAAGATATCATTCGTCACATTGCAGTTCGCGAAGAAGCAAAATAATTTTAAACAAAATGCTGAAAAGGAGGTTGTATTCTGATGATAAACCGTGTCGTACTAGTTGGTAGACTAACAAAAGATCCCGAGCTACGCTACACACCAAATGGTATTGCGTCTACTCGATTTACAGTTGCTGTAAATCGTACATTTTCAAACCAACAAGGTGAAAAAGAAGCAGATTTCATTAGCTGTGTTGCTTGGCGCAAACAGGCCGAAAACTTAGCGAACTTCATGAAAAAAGGAAGTTTGATTGGAGTAGAAGGTCGTATCCAAACAGGTAGCTATGAAGGACAAGATGGTAAGCGTGTATATACAACTGATGTAGTGGCAGATAGCGTACAGTTTTTAGAGCCTCGTAGTGGCGGAGGTGCTCCGGCATCTAACCAATACGGTGGACAATCTTACGCAAATAGCCAACCGTCATATGGCGGTGGTCAACCACAACAACAGTTTGGTGGCGCGATGCCTCAGCAAGGTTCATTTGGCGGCGATTCTTATCAGCAAAATCAACCACCAATGAATCAGCCGAACTATACACGTGTAGATGAAGATCCTTTTGCTAACAGTAAGGGGCCGATTGAAGTATCAGAGGATGATCTTCCATTCTAATCTTCTATCTACAAAAACTATAAACTAATAAGGAGGAGACATCACTATGGCACCACGTCGCGGAGGCCGCAAACGCCGTAAAGTTTGCTATTTTACATCTAATAACATTACAAATATTGATTATAAAGATGTAGATTTATTAAAAAAATTCATCTCTGAACGCGGGAAAATTCTTCCACGTCGCGTAACTGGCACAAGCGCTAAGTACCAACGTAAATTAACTTCTGCTATTAAAGTATCTCGTATCATGGGATTACTTCCATTCGTATCAGAAGACAAATAAGATTGTTATTGCGAGGGAATACACCCTGCATTAATTTCTAAACCAGCATATTTCGATATTCGTATCGAAATGCTGGTTTTTTGTTGTTATGGAATAAATGTTTTTAAGAGGTGTATTCGATAAGGCATTATTTTCGCCAGAAATAAAATGTTATAGCTTAAAGATACTAAGCAATTCCTCTTGAGAATATAGAGAGCGTTTACTCGTACGAGGGTGCTTGTCGAATGTATAAGTGTTTTTGTGCATGTATGCTGCATAGATTTTGCCTAAAGGAAATAGTTGTTCTTAGCGTTTTTTGTTCAATAACGTGAAAAAATGGTACAATAAGCTTTAGTAAGTTTGACTGAAAAAAAGGAAGGTTTTCAATGCCGAATAATCAAACCAAGGCGCTTGTGCAAGGCTCAATGATGGTCGCAATTTTTACAATCTTAATGATTATCTCTGCGTATATCCCATTTATGTTTATGATAGCCTTATTATTTGCCCCATTACCGATTGCTTGGTATAGCGCAAATTACAAGCGTTCCTCATCAATACTCGTAGCAGTTGTAGGCTGTATTTTAACTGTTTTAATGAGTGGCATTACTATGTTACCGTTCGCCTTTACCATGGGCTTGCTTGGAGTAGTAATAGGTAATGCGATTCACCTGAAAAAAAGCAAACTTTATTTACTCATGTCATCGGGTATTGCTGTACTGTTATCAACAGCGCTAGTCTATATAGCTTATGTGCGTTTAGCAGGCATTAACATGATTGATATGAGTTTGGACATCGTTCGGGAAAATTATGAACAATCGAACGAGCTCGCTAAAAGTGTAACTGGACAGGTAGCGATTAAACCAGAACAATTAGAGGTAATGTTTAGAACAATTGAGCTGACAATCCCTGCAGCTATAACGATTTTTGCATTTATGGTAGCATTCATTATAATTACTTTGAATTTACCTATTTTAAAACGCTTAGGTCTAGCTGTGCCAAAGTTTGCACCATTTCAAAATATGCGTTTACCACGCTCTATTTTATGGTACTACATGATTGTTTTATCCATTAATTTATTTATACGTCCAGAAGCCGGCACTATGTTAGATATAATTGTTTTAAATGTGTCTTATATTTTATGGCTATTATTAATCCTGCAAGGGATTTCCTTTATCCATTATTTTATTTCCAAAAAAGGAATGCCGAATGCTGTGAAATGGATCGCCAGTTTATTGGCAATACCATTGTCGTCATTCATCATTTTACTAGGTATTGTGGATTTAGGTTTCAACGTTCGTTCACTTGTTAAAGGAAAGACTAATGACTAAGGGGCTGATCTAATGGGGACTTTTAGAAAACGACCAATCCGCTATCCACTAATTGTTCTTTCCATTTTTGGCATCGTGACGTTCGTACTTCTATGTATTTGGAATATCGGTTTAGGAATCGGCTATGGAATAGGTTTTGTTCTGATAATGGTGTATACGTGGAAGGTTGAACAAGTAACTTTTGAAGAGACAGAAAAGCATATCGAATCCATTTCCTTTCGTATGAAAAAGGTTGGAGAAGAAGCATTACTTGAAATGCCAATTGGCATTTTGCTTGTGAATGAACAATTTGAGATTGAATGGTCGAATCCATATATGCAAGGCGTCCTAAATAGGGAGACATTAGTGGGCGAAGGGATTGTTAATATATCCGATGATATATATGTGTTGATGAAGACCGAAGAAACCAAGGAAACAACCATTACCCTTCGTGATCGTAAATATCGAGTGTTTTATAAAGAAGAAGAGCGCTTGTTATACTTCTTCGATGTTACTGAGCAAATTGCGATTGAAAAACAGTATTTTGCAGATCGTACAGTTATTGCGATTTTATTTGTGGATAATTATGACGAAATAGCACAAGCAATGGATGATCAGCTTCGAAGTTTAACAAATACGATGGTGACATCGATTGTGAATGATTGGGCTGCGGAGCATGGAATATTTGTTAAACGTATTTCATCGGATCGTTTTTTAGCGGTATTAAATGAATCGATTTTAACAGAACTTGAAAAGAAAAAATTTGCTATTTTAGATACAATTCGTGAAAAAACAGCACAGAAAAATCTTTCACTAACGCTTAGTATTGGTGTTGGTGCAGGATCTTCATCTTTGGTGGAACTTGGTGAATTGGCCCAATCAAGCCTTGACCTCGTTTTAGGTCGTGGTGGTGATCAGGTAGCCATCAAGCAACCTACTGGAAAGCTGAAGTTCTTTGGTGGGAAAACGAATCCTGTAGAGAAACGAACGCGTGTTAGAGCTCGCGTCATTTCACATGCTCTGCGTGATTTGATGCAGGATAGTGATCAAGTGTTTGTCATGGGTCATAAGAATCCTGATATGGACTCAATTGGTGCTTCTGTAGGTGTACGTAAAATGGCACAAATGAATGATGTAAAGGGTTATGTTGTCATAAACTTTGACGAATTAAACGGAAGCGTAACACGTTTAATGAGTGAAATAGAAAGAAAATCTGATTTCTATGAAAACTTCTTAACACCAGAAGAGGTTGCGGCAAAAATGACAGAAAAATCCTTGCTCGTTATTGTCGATACACATAAACCAAATTTAGTGATAGATCCATACTTATTAAAATTAGCGGAGAAGGTTGTTGTGATTGACCATCACCGTCGTAGTGAGGATTTTATAGAAAATCCAACACTCGTTTACATGGAACCATATGCTTCGTCCACTGCTGAGCTTGTAACTGAGTTACTAGAATATCAGCCTAAACGTGCAAAAATAAATATGTTAGAGGCAACCGCATTACTAGCTGGGATAATTGTTGACACAAAGAGTTTCACACTTCGTACGGGTGCTCGTACCTTTGAGGCGGCTTCTTATTTAAGAACAAACGGTGCTGATACAGTTTTAGTACAGCGTTTACTAAAAGAAGATGTGGATACGTATATTGAACGTTCAAAAATTGTGCAGACTGTGAAGTTCGTAAAGCCAGGTGTTGCCATTGCCGTGGGTGAAGATTCGAAAGTGTATGATTCTGTCTTAATCGCACAAACAGCAGATATTTTACTAACAATGAAAGATGTTAATGCTTCTTTTGTCATTGCACACCGCTCAGATGGCTTAATAGGCATTAGTGCAAGATCACTTGGAGAAATAAATGTACAGCTTATTATGGAAAAGCTTGGCGGCGGTGGGCATTTGACGAATGCAGCCTGTCAAATCAAAGCTCTTACTATTGATGAAGTGAAAAAATATTTAGAAGAGGCCATATTTGAGGTACTCGAAGGGAGTTCAGAATCATGAAAGTAGTATTTTTGAAAGATGTTAAAGGTAAAGGGAAAAAAGGGGAAATAAAAAATGTGGCAGATGGCTATGCACAAAATTTCCTTATAAAAAACGGTTATGCTGCAGAAGCAAATGCACAAGCTATGAGTCAATTAGATGGACAAAAAAAATTAGAAGAAAAAAATGCAGCAGCAGAGTTAGCTGAAGCAAAAGCATTGAAAGAAAAATTAGAGACTTTAACTGTAGCGCTAAAAGCGAAATCAGGAGAAGGTGGCCGTCTATTTGGTTCAGTTTCTACAAAGCAAATTTCAGATGCACTACAAAAAGTACACGGCATTAAAATCGATAAACGTAAAATGACTTTAAATGATGGAATTCGTGCACTAGGTTTTACAAATGTACCTGTGAAGCTGCACCATGAAGTAACGGCGACATTAAAAGTACATGTAACGGAAGAATAAGGGGCGACTATCCATGAGCGAACCGATGATGGACCGCGTTCCACCGCATAACCGGGAAGCGGAGCAATCGGTTATCGGTGCAATTTTCTTAGAACCACAGGCTTTAATTACGGCATCAGAAATTCTTCTAGCAGACGATTTTTATCAAAATGCACATAAGAAAATTTTTGAAACAATGCTGCGCTTAAGTGATCAAGGAAAAGCGATAGATGTTGTAACAGTTACTGAGGAATTATCAGCAAAAAAAGAGATTGAAGACGTTGGCGGGCTATCATATATACTAGAGCTCGCCAATGCTGTCCCTACGGCAGCAAACGTTGCCCACTACGCTAAAATAGTTGAAGAGAAGGCTTTATTACGTCGTTTAATTCGTGTAGCCACAAAAATCGTGGAGGATGGCTATACACGTGAGGACGAAGTAGAGGCACTACTTGGCGAAGCTGAGAAGAAGATGATGGAAGTTGCCAATCGCAAAAATGCAGGTGACTTTAAGCATGTAAAAGACGTTTTAGTAGAGACCTTCGATAATATCGAGCAGCTACAATCACGTAAGGGGGATGTTACGGGTATTCCTACAGGATTCCGTGATCTAGACCATATTACGGCTGGCTTCCAGCGTAATGACTTAATTATTGTTGCAGCCCGTCCTTCTGTAGGGAAAACTGCCTTTGCGCTGAATGTTGCGCAGAGTGTGGCAGTTCAGGCACGAGAAAATGTTGCCATATTCTCGTTAGAGATGGGTGCAGAGCAATTGGTGATGCGTATGCTTTGTGCAGAAGGGAATATTGATGCTCAAGTTTTGCGTACCGGTGCTTTAACAAACGAGGATTGGGGTAAACTAACAATGGCAATGGGAAGTTTATCGAATTCAGGTATTTTTATTGACGATACACCAGGTGTACGTATCAATGAAATACGAGCAAAGTGTCGTCGTTTAGCACAAGAGCATGGTCTCGGTATGATTTTAATCGACTATTTACAATTAATTCAAGGTAGTGGTAAACCAGGTGAAAACCGCCAACAGGAAGTATCAGAAATTTCGCGTTCATTAAAAGGATTGGCACGTGAATTAAAGGTACCTGTTATTGCTTTATCACAGCTTTCTCGTGGCGTTGAGCAACGTCAAGATAAGCGACCAATGATGAGTGACTTACGTGAATCGGGAAGTATTGAGCAGGATGCCGATATTGTTGCATTCTTATACCGCGACGATTACTACGATAAAGAATCTGAAAGTAAAAATATGATTGAAATTATTATTGCTAAACAACGTAACGGCCCGACCGGTACTGTAACTCTTGCATTCAAAAAGGAATTCAATAAATTTATTAACGTGGATTGGTCACAGATGCCGCCACCACCACCACGTGATTAGTAATATTAATCTGGAAATGAGATAATATTCATACCATTCCGTCATTAAACACGAACGTTAAATCATTCCATTTGATTTTATGTTCGTGTTTTTGACTATTTTTTGTTGACTAGAGGTTTCTATCATTGTTACAATAATTAACGCTTGATAAATGAGATACAGTAAGTATCTAACGGAGGTGCTGATTATGACATCAGTTGTAGTTGTAGGAACACAGTGGGGAGACGAAGGAAAAGGCAAAATTACCGATTTTCTTTCCCAAAAGGCGGAGGCAATCGCTCGTTTTGCAGGTGGCGATAATGCAGGACATACCATTAAAATTGAAGGTGAAACATATAAACTACATTTAATTCCATCGGGTATTTTCTATAAAGAAAAAACTTCAGTAATGGGAAATGGTATGGTTGTCAATCCTAAGTCGCTTGTAACAGAACTGAAAGGACTGCAGGAGCGTGGCATTGATACAGATAATCTTCGTATTTCTAATCGTGCTCATGTTGTTTTACCGTATCATATTAAACAAGATATCGCAGATGAAGAAAGCCGTGGCGATAATAAAATCGGTACAACTTGTAAAGGTATCGGTCCTTGCTACCAAGATAAAGTTGCGCGTATCGGAATCCGTATGGCTGATCTGTTAGATAAAGAAATATTTGAAGAAAAACTACGTCAAAATTTGGCCATTAAAAATAAATTATTCGAGAAATTTTATGAGGTTGAAGGTATTACATTCGAGGAAATATTTGAAGAATATTACGGCTATGGGCAAGAAATTGCGAAATATGTAACTGACACTTCAAAAATTTTAAATGATGTATTAGATGAGGGCGGCAAAGTTTTATTCGAAGGAGCACAAGGTATTTTACTCGATGTCGATCAAGGTACTTACCCGTTTGTTACTTCTTCAAATCCTGTTGCTGGTGGTGTAGCTATTGGTGCTGGTATTGGCCCATCACGAGTTTCAAGTGTTATTGGTGTATGTAAAGCTTATACTTCACGTGTAGGAGATGGCCCATTCCCAACAGAATTATTTGATGAAGTTGGTCAGCAAATTCGTGAAGTTGGTCGCGAATATGGTACAACAACTGGACGTCCTCGACGTGTAGGCTGGTTTGACACGGTTGTCGTACGTCACTCACGTCGTGTAAGCGGTATTACACATTTAGCGCTTAACTCAATCGACGTTTTATCTGGTCTAGAGACAGTCAAAATCTGTACGGCTTATAAATACAAAGATGAAACAATTACGGAGTATCCAGCGAATCTTCATATTATCGAACAATGTGAACCTATTTATGAAGAACTTCCAGGCTGGTCAGAAGATGTTACAGGCTGCCGAACATTAGAAGAGTTACCAGAGAATGCACGACGCTATGTAGAGCGTGTAAGCGAATTAACTGGCATTCAAATTGCTACCTTCTCTGTCGGTCCTGCTCGTGAGCAAACGAACGTTTTAATAGATATTTGGGAAGCATAATCAACAAAAGAAGCAATGGTACAGACACCATTGCTTCTTTTTATTTTGACTTTTAGTGAATACCCTTCTTCTGGTTAGTACAAGCATCACACGAAATGACAGTGGTTTATACTAAAATTACAGACCATACATTAAGAACTGAATAGTTGACGACTAAGGAAAAAGCCGAAATTTTTAGTTGCTGTATGTCTTCTAAAATATGAGTTGTCCATATGTAGAAAAATCTGTTTAAAAATTATAAAAAATTTTGGATTTTGAGAATGAAAAAATTGTACTGAAATTAGAATTAAAAAATGGTATGGAAAAGACGAGCTGCAATCACAGTTCGTCTTTTGTAAACGATATCCTGTATTTTTAATTAATGAATATCTCGTTTTTTGAAATTTCCACCCTTAACTTCTACCACTTCATATACTGTAACAAAAGCAGTTGGGTCAATTTCATGGATGATTTGTTTTATTTTACTATCCTCCAAACGATTAATGACACAAGAGATTTCTTTAAATTGTTGATTGGAATAAGCACCTTGAACAATTTTAAACGTCGCAGTTCGTCCCAAACGGTCTCGAATGGTCTCTACCATTAATTCTGGTTCATTTGTAATAATATTAAAGGTTTTAGAACCACTTAAACCTTCTTCGACGATATGAATTACTTTGGACGCAATAAAGTATGCGATTGCCGACAATATTGCGCCCTGTAGACCGAATACAGTGGAAACAATAATGAAAACAAACAGATTTAAAAAAAGAATTAAATCACTTGTACCAAATGGTAATTTTCGAGAAAGTAGTACGGCTAACATATCAATACCATCTAGTGCTCCACCATTACGCAAAGCCAATCCCATACCAAAACCGATTATAATACCACCGACAACTGTCACTAATAATGTATCACCTTGGATAATTGTTGGTACGTGATGCATAAGGCTTGTGCCTACTGCAAGAGAGAGAATACCGATGACAGAAAAGATAGCGAAAGTTTTACCAATTTGTTTATATCCTAAAAATATGAATGGGATATTAAGCAATGCAATTAGAAGCCCTAGTGGTAATCCAAACAATTTTGAACCAACGATACTTAGACCAGTTACACCACCATCTGATACATTATTTGGGATTAATACGGCTTCTAGTCCATATGCTGCTATCAATCCTCCAATAACAATCATTAAAACCTTCGTTGCGAACTTTACCCCTTTACGTTTATTCCCCATAACTTACACCTAATTTCTTTATGAATACTAAAGGTTGGCTATTTATATATAAACAGCGTAAAAACGTCTTTACACCAATAATCTTGGATTCTATCCTCTGCTTTTTTGTACCCTCTAAAGAACCATCATAGCGGTTAACGATACCTATTCCAACTCCTGAAATGATGCCACCAAATAATGTCACCAGTAATTCGTTGCTTATAAATGGTTCGAAATTATGTAGAAAAATTGTTGTGGCGGAAGAAAACACAGTCATTCCGAGTGCTGTAGAAAGTGCAAAAGTTTTGTCGATCTGTTTATAGCCTAAAAAGATAAAAGGAAAGTTTAAAACGAAGATAAAAATACCAAGCGGTAAAATTAATAAATGGGAAGTGATAATAGAAACACCAACGACTCCACCATCCATGATGTGGTTTGGTACTAAAAATAACCCTAGTCCAACAGTCATTATTACAGTACCGAGGATTGCCATAATGGTCCTTGTTAGAAGTCTACGGCTGTGGGCTTTATTCTCTTTTTGTGTTTTCCCCGTGAGAGATGCTCTCGCGGAGGTCTGTGAATCACTCAAATAAATCGCTCCAATCAATTAGTGTATTAACTTTACTCTATTTTATCGAAATATTAATCAAGTAAAAAGTAATAAGTCTAAATACTGTCTAAAATTTAAGCCAAAAGGATAAAATTGTTTAAAAAACAGAGTAATTGAATATAAATACAATAGAATAACAATTAACAATAATAGGAGCTATGTAACAATTAGTAGAGAAATAATACATTTTCATTACAAAAAGGAGAAAATATTCAATCAATATTTTCTTTATGGTACATTATATTGGTGCAAAAAAATCCTTGTGGGTAAATAAACCTATGATAGGGTAAAGTTGGAAGGGGCTTTATTGATGAATTCGTCTTGGAATAAAAAAGAAGAAAACAATAGATTCACCTACAATTTTTCTTCTTTTAAAAAGGTATCAATTATTGCAGTATTGGTGGCAAGCTTAACTATTAATATGGGGTATGCCAAAGAAATTAATCATAAAGAAGCGTTACATAAAATCTATCATGTTTATGTAGACAATAAATATATGGGTACTGTATCTGATGACAAAGCTGTTAAGGAAATCATTGCTTCAAAAGAAAAAGAAGCAAGTAATCAGTACAAAGAATTCTCTATAGATGCGAACTCTGCTGTAAAAATAATACCAGAGCAAGTCTTTAGTAATGAAACAAAGGATGCAGAAACCTTAGAGAAGGTTGAGCAATTGCTAATAGCACAAACGCCAGCTTTTTCATTATTAGTAGATAACAAACCAATTGCCAATATAAAAGATGCGAATGCTTATGAAGAAACTGTGCGTATGCTAAAGCTACAGTATGTTTCACCACAAGAGTTAGCAAGTTTTCATGCTGACCAACAGGCTATTAATGGTTTACCATCTCTAAAATCTGGTGAAACGCGAATCTTAGATATTTCCTTTAAACAAAGTGTTTCCGGTGTCACACAAAAGATAGCACCAAATGCGATACTAACGTCTGAGGACGCAGTGAAATTATTAATGACAGGCTCTATCGAACAACAAGAATATAAAATTCAATCTGGTGATGTTTTAGGATCAGTTGCTAAAAAACATAGTTTAACAACAGCTGAGTTATTAGCTTTAAATCCTGGTATTACAGTGGATACAGTATTACAAATAGGTCAAGCTGTAAATGTAACTGTTGCTAAACCGTTTGTAACAATTGCTGTAAAACAAGAAAAAAAAGTTACGGATACAATTCCGTTTAAGAAGGTTATAGAAGAAGACCCAACGATGTATAAGGGTGAGTCAGTTATAAAACAGCAAGGTGTTGACGGTAAAAAGGAAACATCCTATTTACTAACATCTGAAAATGGTACACGTACATCCAAAGTAGCTTTAGAAGAAACAATTGTACAGCAACCTATTGATGAAATTGAAATTGTAGGTACAAAGGTTATCTCTTCTCGAGGTACAGGTGAGTTTACTTGGCCGACAGTAGGTGGCTATATCTCTAGTCAAATGGGACAACGCTGGGGTGCACAACATCGAGGTATCGACATTGCCCGTCCTAGTAACTACAACATTCTTGCAGCAGACAATGGTGTTATTGTAGCAGCAGGGGTTTCAGGTAGCTATGGAAATCGTATTGTTGTTAATCATAATAATGGCTACACGACTCTATATGGACATTTATCTTCTATTGATGTAAAGGTTGGACAAGTTGTCGAAAAGGGATCAGTTATTGGAATTATGGGTTCTACTGGAAATTCAACAGGCACACATCTACATTTTGAAGTTGAGAAAAATGATGCGCTTGTGAATCCTTTATCTTACGTAAGTCAGTAATTTACTTGTATAAAAGGCAGTCCAAACGCTGGGCTGCCTTTTTTATATAATCATAAAATATGATGTTATTTCCCAAGAAATATAGTTATTTTAATCGGTGAAACGCTCAATGATTATTTAGAAACGTCGCTAAGATATTTTAATAATCTTAACCACCAGAGAGATTGGGAAAATTGTCAAAAAAGATAAACTGATCATGAATAATGCATGGAAGCTAAAAGCATGTTAGAGTTAAGAGTAGTGACTTTTAACTTTTTTCAGTAAAGTTGACTACTTTGCCGATGAGGTTACACAATGTTTTTCTACGCGAAAGCCAAACGACAAGATCAGACTTCAATACACTAAAATGAAATTTATAATACACATTGTTTTAGAATAGATGAATAGCGAAAGGGAGAGAATGGATGAACAAAACGATATTAGTTGTTGACGATGAAAAACCAATCGCAGATATTTTACAGTTTAATTTAATTAAAGAAGGCTACAAAGTTATTTGTGCATATGATGGAGATGAAGCGCTAGAAAAGGTTGAAGAAGAACAGCCGGATCTAATGCTATTAGATATAATGTTACCAAAGCGTGATGGTATGGAAGTTTGTAGAGAAGTGCGTAAAAAATATGATTTTCCTATTATTATGCTGACAGCAAAAGGCTCTGAGATTGATAAGGTATTAGGCTTAGAAATGGGCGCAGACGATTATGTGACGAAGCCATTTAGTACACGGGAACTGATTGCTCGTGTGAAAGCGAACATGCGCCGGTTACAAGTAGTGGCCTCTGCTGCAGAAGAAGCACAGGAAGAGTCAAATGAAATTGTTGTAGGCTCTCTTGTTATTCAGCCGGATGCTTATTTAGTAATGAAGCGTGAAGAATCAATCGAACTTACCCATCGTGAGTTCGAACTATTGCATTACTTAGGTAAACATATAGGACAAGTGATGACACGTGAGCATCTATTACAAACCGTATGGGGTTACGATTATTTCGGTGATGTACGTACAGTGGATGTAACGATTCGTCGTTTACGTGAAAAAATAGAGGACAACCCGAGTCATCCAGCTTGGATTGTGACACGACGTGGCGTAGGTTATTATTTACGAAATCCTGAACAGGAGTAAATGGAATGCAGAAAGTGAGTTTCTTTAAATCAATTCATGTCAAGCTAGTGCTTATTTATATCTTACTTATCATGCTAGCCTTGCAAATTATAGGCATCTATTTCGCACGGGAATTAGAGCGAAATTTGAAGAATAATTTCCAAGAATCCATTTTTCAACGTGTCGATTTGATGCAATATAGCATTCGTGAAGAAATTTTAAAAGAACGCGATGAAAGTATGCCAAAGCTCGAAGAAAGCCTAAAGTCCATCGTGAAGGAATTTTCTACAGGCTTGAAGGATATCTCGACTGGAGATATTTTAGAAATTCGCGTTATAGATAGTCGACAGCGTATTCTCGCAACATCAGAAGTAGAGAACCAAAATTTGATTGGACAACGTTCGAATACGGACCTTGTCCGCCGTGCCATATCAGCAGAAACGTTATTTGATATTATAAAACTCGACAATAAAACAAGAAACCGAGTATGGGTGTTAGCAACCCCAATTCGTGATGGAGCAGGTCCTGATGATGAAATCATAGGGGTACTCTATATCGAAGCAAATATAGAATCAGTTTTTGAACAATTGAATGATATTAACCGTATTTTCCTGGGCGGAACAGCGATGTCTTTAGTTATCACTATCTTCTTAGGAATTTTAGTAGCTCGTACGATTACACAGCCGATTGCTGACATGCGAAAACAGGCACAGGCGATGGCAAAAGGGAACTATTCACGTAAAGTACGAGTTTATGGGACGGATGAAATCGGGCAGCTCGCCCTTACCTTTAACCATTTGACGAATCGCTTGCAGGAGGCACAATCTACAACAGAGGCAGAGCGACGTAAGCTCAATTCGGTTCTAAGTAATATGACAGATGGTGTGATTGCCACTGATCGCAAAGGGCGTATTATTCTTATTAATGATCCGGCACTAGAGTTATTGCATATTTCAAGAGATATTACATTAGGCCGTCCCATTGCATCTGTTTTAGGCATCGATCAGGAATATAGCTTTGAAGATTTAATTTATATGAACGATGCAGTGAGTTTAAATTTTAGTACGGCAGAGGCTCCATATATATTACGCGCGAATTTCTCAGTTATTCAAAAAGAGACGGGCTTTATCAATGGTTTAATTACCGTGCTACATGATAACACGGAGCAGGAAAAGATTGAAATGGATCGTAGAGAATTTGTATCCAACGTTTCACATGAATTACGGACACCATTAACAACGATGCGCAGTTATCTAGAGGCGTTGGCTGATGGAGCTTGGAAAGATGAAAATATTGCACCAACATTTTTAAATGTTACACAGACAGAGACCGAGCGTATGATCCGCTTAGTCAATGACTTGTTGCAGTTATCTCGCATGGATAGTGCAGATTATGAGTTGAATAAAGATATTGTCTTATTTAATTCATTTTTTAATCGCATCATCGATCGCTTTGAAATGTCTAAGTCGGATAAGGTAGTATTTGAACGGTTATTCCCAGAGGCATCTTATTATGTAGAATTTGATACAGATAAGGTGACACAGGTTATTGATAATATCATTTCCAATGCTATTAAGTATTCACCTGATGGTGGTAATGTACGCTTTGGCTTTACGGTTCAGGGGAATATGCTGAAGGTAATGATTTCTGATGATGGCATGGGGATCCCAAAAGAAAATGTCGGTCGTATTTTTGATCGTTTCTATCGAGTAGACCGCGCACGTGCACGCTCTATGGGTGGTACAGGCCTTGGACTAGCAATTGCACGGGAAATGATTGAGGCACACGGCGGGAAAATCTGGGCGGAAAGTGATGAAGGTCATGGCACAACGATATTCTTCACATTACCATATGATTTAGACGAATTTGACGAGGCGGGTGAGTGGGAATGAAATATTTAGAACCAGTAAAATCGGCGGTTTTATTTCTACTCGTAATGCTGAGTGTTGTGTTGACCTTTATAATATGGACATACACACCGGATTATAAATTTATTGAAAAAACAGAAGGCAAGGAAATTTTAATCGATGCACAAAAAAATGAGGAAGATGTTATCAGACCTTATAAAGCTATTTATCGTGCTGAAGATGAATTTACAGGAACTGTATCGAATGGCGCTATGAAAGATATTATGAATGCCTTTAAGGGCTGGAATATTCTTGATTTGGTGCGAATTAATAATAAAGTTTCGCCAGACTACGTAAATGAGCTGATGCGTGCCAATAATCGCATGACGGTCTTTTTTACAGGGGAGATTCCGTTCTCAGCATTTAACACTATTTTTCAATTTGCTGATAAGGAACTACCAGAAACAACTTTCAATCGTATGATTATAGATTGGAGCCAATACAACAATAAAGAATTACAAATATTTTTCGTTAGTAGCAATAACGAATCACTGTTACGTTCTCATGTAAGTCTTGCAAACGCCAATCAGTTTGTAAATGATATCATTGAACCTTCAAAACAGTATGGTGTTTTTAAAGAGATAGAGCGTGATGGCTATACTTCACTTTATGTTGCCAATGATAAAATTGAATCTGTAAAGTATACGTATTATATAGTTGATCTACCACTAGATTCATTTAAAAATGTGTTATTTACAGACCCAAATATTGTACAGAGTAATGTTGAAAGTGCGACATCTGAAAAATATACAGATGGCATGTCGCTAATGACGGTCGATACGAGGTTAAAATCACTGAACTATGTGTATCCAGCTGCAGAAAGTAGTGAAAGAATAGAGCCGTCAAAGCTATTAAATAGTAGTTTTGAATTTGTCAATGAACATGGGGGCTTCACGGCGGATTACCGATATGTATCAACAAGTACAAGCAAAAATCAACTGGATTACCAACTCTACTTACAAGGATTCCCGGTATATAGTGATCAGGCAACAACCCGAATTACAACTGTTTGGGGAGACAATCGCATTTTCCGTTATAAACGATCATACTTTTCGTTAGATATGGATATACCTTCGGAAAAAGAGATTAAAGAATTGCCTTCTGGAACAGAAATAGTTGAAAAAATTCATACACTTAATAATATTGTATTATCAGATATAGATGAAATTGTTGTGGGCTATTATTTAACAAAAGTTGAAAACGAAAGTTTATTTAATTTAGAGCCAAGGTGGTTTGTTATACGCAATGGTTCATGGATTTTATTGACGCCTGACATGCTAGGAGGTGTCAAAAATGGATTGGAATAGAACAAAATCCATTTTTATTGTCGTTTTTTTAATCTTAAATATTTTCTTATACTGGTTGTATTTGAATCGTTACAATGAGGCGCAGAACGTAGAGATATCTGGTGAGAAAACGATTGGAGTTCGTTTAGAAGATGATAATATTACGTATGGGGCACTCCCCAATAGTATAGAATCTGCTACGTACATTTCAGGCAAAGTCCATAATTTTACACCTGCTGAATTTGTCAATCAAGTGGAAATCATAGATGAAACGCAAGCGCGCGTTATTCTGGCGAGTCCTGTGAAATTACGAAATGTAAATGATGATACGAGCTTTACAGAGTTTGTCCAAGCGAATATCAAAGCAGGTACTTCCTATGCATTATGGAAGATCGACCGTGAGGAACGTGTCGCAATCTTCTTCCAAAAAACAAATAATCGAATGCTCTATTACAATAAGAGTGGTTTAATAAAAGTACAATGGAACACAAACAACGAAGTAACAATGTATGAGCAGACAATGATTGATAGTATTGAAGAGATGGAGCAACAGGAAAGTGTAATTCCACCACTTCAAATTCTACAGACATTATATGCAAAAGGGCTGTTAAAGCCAGATTCGCGTATTACGCAAATGAAGTTAGGCTACTCGACACTTGTTTATTTAACTCGAACACAGGTACTGGTCCCAACATGGGAAGTACGAGTGAAATTATCGGATGGAGAAACTGAAGAGTATTTTGTCAATGCTGTTGAAGGTAATGTTATTGAAATCCAAGAGGACAAGCAAGAGGGCGAAGAACAAGACTGGGGAGTTTAAGTATGCGATTTAGTGTTTTAGCAAGTGGCAGTACAGGCAATTCGATTTATGTGGAGAACGACGATTATGCATTTATCGTTGATGCCGGCTTTAGTGGTAAAAAAATGGAGCAGCTCTTTGTAAAAATCGACCGTAATATGAAAAAGTTAAATGGTATTTTTGTAACACATGAGCATAGTGATCATATTAAAGGAATTGGTGTGTTAGCACGAAAATATAATGTCCCAATTTATGCAAACGCCAAAACATGGCAGGCAATGGATGGGCTCGTGGGTGATATTCCAGTAGAGCAAAGATTCGAGTTCGAGATGGATACTGTGAAACATTTCGGCTCATTGGCGATTGAATCTTTTGCAGTATCACATGATGCCGCAGATCCAATGTTTTATACATTCCATGAGGATGGGCGCAAGCTTGTTATCATTACCGATACAGGTTATGTGAGTGATCGTATGAAAGGGATAATCCGTGGTGCAGATTCCTTTGTTTTTGAAAGTAATCATGATGTGAATATGCTGCAAATGGGACGTTATCCGTGGTCAGTAAAACGCCGTATTTTAAGTGATGTAGGACATGTGTCAAATGAGGATGCAGCTATTGCCATGAGTGAGGTTGTTTTTGAAAAGCAGACCAATATTTATTTATCACATTTAAGTAAGGACAATAACATGAAAGAATTGGCGCGAATGAGCGTAGCGCAAACCTTACAATCATGCGGTATTATTGCAGGCGAGTATGTTCATTTATATGATACAGACGCAGACCAACCAACAAGGTTAGTAACCGTTTAACATAAAGGGCAATGATGCTTTATGTAGGGTTGATTGGAGTGCCTGTAGATCGAATCTTAGCGGGTTAGCCAGCGGATACAGGCATGAAAATTAACCATTGATTTAACAGAGTCTTCATAAAAGAAAAGCTGTTCAAGCGCATTTTTAAATGAATGCATTGAACAGCTATTTTTATGTCCATTTTATTTATTTTTCATCTAATTTTAATGTTTGAATTGTAAGATAAGGGTAACAATTAACAAATAGCAATAAATGAAAGGATGAGGACGATGAGTAATTTTCAAGATAACGATAAAAACAGTGATTTTCTAAATAATGATGAAATACAGAAATCACCTTTACAGGAGCGACTCGAACGTGACGAGAGGGAAATGCAGTCAAAGCGTTTAAAAAAGAAAGTTGGCGGAGGAAAGGGCGGTTACTTCTTTAGCGGTCTTATCGGTGTTATTATTGGCGCTTTACTCGTTTGGCTAATGCTACCTGGACTTGTCAATCAAATGCCAGGGACCACAACAAACGGTGCAGACAAAAATGAGACAACCATCAATCAGGTAGCAACAGAAGTAACAACGGATGTCACAGCAGCGGTTGAAAAAGCCTCAGCGGCTGTAGTGGGAATCACCAATATTCAAGAAGTGACAAGCAATGGCTTTTGGAGTCAACCTTCAACAACTACAAAAGAGGCAGGAAGCGGTTCAGGTGTTGTTTATAAAGTAGAAGGCGACAAAGCTTTTATCGTGACAAACAATCACGTTATTAAAGGTGCCAAGCAGTTAGAGGTAACAATGCCAGATGGCACGAAAGAAGAGGCTCAATTAGTAGGTCGTGATGTCTGGACAGACCTAGCAATTGTTTCGATTAGCGCTAAAAATGTTAAAACAGTTGCAACGTTCGGTAACTCAGATGTATTAAAACAAGGGGAAACTGTAATTGCTATTGGGAATCCACTTGGTTTAGACTTTTATGGCTCTGTTACGACTGGTGTTGTTTCAGGTAAAGATCGTTCCGTTCCAGTTGACTTAAATGGAGATGGCACGGAGGATTGGCAACAAGAAGTATTACAAACAGACGCAGCTATCAACCCAGGTAATAGTGGTGGCGCACTTGTAAACTTAGCAGGTGAATTGGTCGGCATTAACTCCATGAAAATTGCAGAATCCTCTGTCGAAGGACTAGGTTTCTCCATCCCAATTAACTCAGCGATTCCAATTATTGAGGAGTTAGAACAAAACGGTGAAATGAAACGTCCAACAATGGGTATCTCACTAGTTGATTTAACAGATGTACCGGCATTCTACCAACAACAAACGTTGACATTACCAGAAGAAGTAACAACAGGTGTTGTGATTACAGATGTTATGGCTAACTCACCAGCTGCAAAAGCGGGAGCAAAACAATATGATGTCATTGTGGAAATGGATGGCAAAAAAATTGAAACAGCGATAGATTTACGCAAACATTTGTATAATGAGAAAAAGACGGGTGATGAATTAACAATGAAAGTATATCGCCAAGGTAAATTAGTAGAGCTATCATTAACGCTAACAAATAGCGATACACTGTAAAGTGAAACTTTAAGTGGTGTGGATAACTAGAAAATTGTGAATAGTAACTTTACACAGCGGGTAGTGGAAGAAAGTCTTTTCTTTCCTACTCGCTTTTCCTTTGTTACAATAGGTTGTGGATAACATAGACTGATTTGTGAATAAGTTTGTGGAAATTTCGGAAAATAAGGAGTCAAGCAAAAATGGAAAAATACAGCTGTGAAAAGCATATAGATCACGCTTTAGACATGTTCGTGGCAGAGGAAAAAGTATTCCCAATTATGGATAAAATCGAAGAGGATAAAAAGTTATCCACAAAATGCAACTACTGTGAAGAGCCAGCAGAATATATTGTATCAAGGAAATAACTTTACACAATATATAGAAGAGGGTTGTGGATATGTTGATAACTTTTGTGGATAATTTGTTTGTAAATGAATTGTAAAGGTGGATAACGTGTGAATATAACGATTGTATCAGTCGGGAAACTAAAAGAAAAGTATTTAAAAATGGGAATCGATGAGTACATAAAGCGTCTAGGTAGCTATGCAAAAATGGATTTAATTGAAGTGCCAGACGAAAAAGCACCCGAGCAACTAAGCGATGCCGAGATGGAAATTGTCAAGAAAAAAGAGGGTGAGCGTATTCTTTCTAAAATCGCTCCAGACACACACGTTATTGCCCTTGCCATCAATGGCAAGATGAAAACCTCTGAAGAAATGGCATCAGATATTGAGTCGTTAATGACGTATGGTAAAAGTAAAATCGCCTTTGTAATCGGAGGCTCTCTCGGTTTACATGACGATGTATTGAAGCGTGCCGATGAAAAGCAATCATTTGGTAAAATGACATTACCACATCAGTTGATGAAGCTTGTGTTAATCGAGCAGATTTATAGAAGTTTCAGAATTATGAAGGGTGAACCGTATCACAAGTGATAGTAAAGCGGAAATTTGAACTTATTATATAATAAGAGATAGTCTTGAAAAAATTACACCGTTTATAAAAAAGTTGAACCGAAATGTTATTATTTCAGTTTTTCTTGATCCACTAACAGGCAGATAGTTGAAGAAGAGATCACTGGATCATTCGAACAGAAAATAGCGGCGTAAATGCGAACGGATGAAAAATAATGTTCGTACTTGTATCGTGAGATTTTGAATAGATGTTCCAGTGTTATAATGAATAAAAGACTTGATTGGCGTGAAGACATGGATGAATACATTCGATTGGTGAACAAGACCGAAGATTATATTGAAAGCCATCTGAGCGAAAAAATCTCACTAGATGACTTAGCAAATAATGCAAATATGTCCAAATATCATTTCCATCGTATATTTAGCAAATACAGTGACGAGACGGTGAAACAGTTTGTTACCAGAATAAAAGTGGAGCGATCAGGGATATTCCTCGCAGTCCGCAATGATTTGAGCATCACAGATATTGCTCTCCAATATGGCTACAATGATGCGAGTACCTTCAACAAGGCTTTTAAGAAGTATTTGGGAATGTCTCCATTAGAATACAGGAAAGCAAGAAACGACAAGAAATAGCAGATAGTCTCCCCTATACTTAAGTTAAGGGAGATGATATTAATGGAAAAACCAACGATCACAGTAGAAAATATTGAAATGAAAGTAATCTATATACGCTTCAAAGGAAATTATGTCGAGTTTAGAAAAAATAGTCGTAAGATGTTCAATGAACTATTCAAATTCGCAAAAAAATATGATCTTATCAAAGATAATGTCACAAAGGTAATGACTATATACCATGACAATCCTTTCGTAACTGATTCAGAAAATTTACGAACTAGCGTAGCAATGACGGTTCCATCAGATGCTGCAATTGAAGAAGAAGGACAAATCGGTACGATGACTTTTGGCGGGAAATACGCAGTATTACATTATGATTTAACGCTGGGTGAGTATGAAGAAGCTTGGAAATATGCTTATTCTGATTGGTTACTGAATAAAGGCGAATACACACCAAGAGATTCATTCCCATTTGAATTATACGTTACTGAGCCACCAAAAAACTTCAAAGCTAAGAGCAAGACAGATATTTATGTTCCGATTGAGTAAAAATACAATAATAATTATCTAAGTAAAATAGAAAAGGCTGAACTATATAAAGTTTATATATGTATAGTTTAGCCTTTATTCGAAATTTTATATAATTGAGTCAATTTCATAATTTTGAGACCTTACGGCTCTAAGCTTAAAATGACAAGAAAATAGAGCACCTCCCCAAATCCTGTATAATGAGAGTTAC
>NZ_JBNNLZ010000031.1:0-48677 GCF_050272295.1 Lysinibacillus sp. NPDC048646 | reverse complement strand
TGATGTCCAAAATTTTGTTTCGTTCACTTACCGAAGTTAGCTACTAAAAACTTTATTGATTACGTTTTGCTTGTTCAGTTTTCAAGGTTCATGTTATCACCGCTTTGTTTCAGCGACTTTATTATCATAACTCGTTTTTAACAAGAAGTCAACAACTATTTCGAAATATTTTTTCTCAAGTAATCCTTCTTGTTAAGGACAAGTAATAATATATAATATCATTCATTTTAAATCAAGCTTTTTTTGAAAAAAACTTTAAAATCTTTTTATCATCTATAACAAACAAAATTATACCGAATAGAACAATTAAACCACCAATGATTTGCGTTGCTATTAAATACTCTTGGAAAATAAAAATCGCTAATACCGCTGCACCAATCGGTTCAAATAAAATAGCTATTGATACAACATTCGTACTTACGTATTTAATAGACCAATTAAATACTGTATGACCTAATAAATTTGGTACAATTGCTAATAAAATAAACCATATCCAATCCATTGTTGCGTATGGACCGAATGACTCTCCTTTAATAAGTACATATAAAAACAACGTAATCGTACTTACTACATAAACAATCATGGTATATGTCACAAGTGATAGCCGTTTACGTACATCTTGACCAAATAATAAATAGGCGGTAATAAGTGCACAAGCGATAAGTGCAAGTATGTCCCCATAAAATGCTGAACCGCTTAATTTAAAATCTCCCCAACTTATCAATACACTTCCGATTATAGCAATCCCACCTGCAAAAATTGTTTTCACAGTAATTTCCTCTTTAAAGAAAAAATATGTACCAACAAACGCAAATAGTGGCTGTAGCGTCACAAGAACCGTAGAACTCGCAACAGAAGTGTAGTTTAGTGATTCAAACCACAGAATAAAGTGGAATGATAAGAATATACCCGCAATTGAAGAAAACAACCAATCCCGCTTCGATAATTGTTTTAACTCAGCAGTATATTTCCAAAAAAATAATGGTGCCATGATTATCACCGAAAACAACATTCGATAAAAGGCGATGATGCCCGCTTCCGCATTTGCTAACTTCACAAAAACGGCCGATAAAGAAACAGCCATAACACCGACAAAAATAGGGATATACGGATGAATTTTTGGTTGCTCCATTGAATTCCACCTCCAGTTGAAAAATGCTTATACATCAACAGGTTCGTGATGTACAATACAAAAAAGTAATGCACATATAATAATGACAGCTTGCATATCTCTTAGCAATACGAAATATCGGTGGAGGGTTGAGAATGGGAACACTATTAGAAAATATGATTACATATGAAGTTGGCATAAAATTAGTCATTGCAGCCACATTAAGTTTAGTAATCGGTATTGAAAGGGAATTAAAAAAGAAACCTGTGGGATTGAAAACGAGCTTAGTTATTGCGACGTTCAGCTGTCTACTAACAATTATTTCGATTGAGACCGCCTACTCAACACCCCCAAGAGCAGATATTAATATTACAATGGATCCACTTCGTTTAGCAGCACAGGTGGTGAGTGGCATCGGCTTTCTTGGAGCAGGGGTTATTTTAAGACGCGGTAATGATAGTATTTCAGGCCTAACAACTGCCGCGATGATATGGGGAGCCGCGGGTATTGGAATAGCAGTTGGCGCAGGTTTCTATATGGATGCTACATTAGCTGTTATTATCATTGTCTTTGGTATTGAAGTATTGTCCCCATTCCTTATGAAAATCGGACCAAAACGAATTCGAATGAGAGAGATATCATTAAAAGTCCAGATTGAGGATGATTGTCATGCGGAATCTTTTCTTCAGTTTTTAAAGGAAAATAATATTATTATTGAAAACATACGAATTAAAGATATACCACTAAGAAATGATACTGTATTACATGAATTGGATTTACGATTATCATTAATTATCTCAGATAACTTACTGTCGTTTTACCGTTCATTGCGAGCCTTATCTTATGTAGAAAAAATTGAGATGGAAATTTTAAACTAGTTGGAGGAAACTTCTATGGCAGAATTATTGAAACTATTAAAAGATGGCAATAAACCCTCCCTCCTGGCTGCATGTGTCAATGCCTTTTTAGGGATCATTAAAGGCATTGCATTTTCATTCACAGGGAATGTTGCCATGTTTGCAGAAATGATGCACTCACTTGGCGATGCAGCAAATCAGTTATTCGTTTATATTGGTTCAGCACTTTCAAAAAAAGCACCTACGAAGCAATTCCCTGGTGGGTTTGGTCGAATCGTTAATCTAGTATGTCTATTCGCCGTCATTATTGTAGCAATTCTTTCTTATGAAACTGTAAAAGAAGGCTGGCATCATTTCATGCATCCTTCTGGTGAGTCAAAAGGAATGCTCATTGCACTTGGTGTTTTATTTATTGGGATTGTGTTAGAGAGCACAGTACTTGCTAAAGCAGCTGTCGAAGTGTTACATGAGGCTGGGCAAGAAAAAGCTGGCATGGCTTCTATCGCTAAATCATTCTCTTATTTAAATCGCGCCAAACCTGCAACAAAGTTAGTGTTTATGGAAGATTTAGTAGCCACAGCTGGTAATGTATTAGCATTTGCTGCTATTTTAATTGCACACTTTACAGGGTGGGTAAGAATTGAAGGCCTTGTATCAATCATTATCGGCTGTATGATGTTTTATGTAGTCGGCAAGGTATTTCTTGATAATGCTCGCGGTGTTATCGGTGAAACGGATGAGGAAATGCTCAATCATATCGCCCACCTGGTAATGGGTAATCCTAATATTAAAGACATTGTACGTTTAGAGGTTGTTAAAGAAGGTGAGTTTTTACATGTCGAGCTCGTTGCAGAAGCTGACGCTCATTTATCACTTGCTTACTTAGATGATGTACGCGACCATTTGACAGCGGTTATTTTAAGTCAGAAAGGTGTATCAAAAGTAGCCATTTTATTTGATGAAGATGATGGTCAATTCAACTGGATACATGTCGGGGACAAACCAACAAGCTCGACGACTGAACATTAAAACAATAGCCAATTGCCTTATTTCAGGCAGTTGGCTATTGTTTATACAGGTACTAAATGATACCGTTCACGTTTGATTTTTATTTCACTTAAGCGATCAGATATTTCCTCACTACTAACAAAAACATGGTTTGTCACCATAAAAGTTAATAACATTTTTAATGCAATGATTTTTTTCACACCTTGTTGTTGGATGACTATTTTAGAGAATTTTAATGTTGCTAAACGATTGGCTAAGGCGTATTCTTCAGCTTTTGAAATCTCACTTCCATCTGCATGACACCCTAAAATAAAATTACCAGCATGGGAATCCTTCAACACATTAGGATGCATAGATTGGTAATGCACCTCTACAATTGAATCTTCAGCATTCATCATTTGATGGGCGACCAAATAATATTTTAAAGCACCTTTTAAATCAATCGCGATCGCTGTATCCGCTAAAATTGTCCGATAATAAACTAGAACAATTTCAGCATTTCCTATGTAAGGCTCCACTTCTACAACGATTTCACCAGAAGGACGTACAAATAATTGTACAATTGCTTTATTTACACCATCTGTACATATAATATTTGTCTGGCCGAATTGGAGACTCTTGAAAAATATACTTTTATCAACAATATATCCAGTGACAATTTCTTCATTTTCAATAATCAGCGACTTCGCGTCAATTCCCAACACTTTTATACAATTATGCATTTTATAAACTTGCTGTTGGAATGGCGTTTCTATACAATGCAATGTGACAATTCGGTCTTCAATCAATTGTTTCAACATTTTGTTTTCTCTCCAATCTTTGTTTAATATTGACTTTATTTTAATAAAGCTAGTTGAACAAATTCTGAACAATCCTACAATTAGCGAGAGAATGCGACAAAAAACCTGTTGTTTCCTATAATTTGAATTTACAACCAACAATCCCTCTACTTTGTTTTTCGACAACTAATGTTAATTAATACCAAACAATTTTTCCGAATATTCTGAAATTACAAAATACATAGATATAAAGGATTACATTTTTACTCTATTAATACAAATTTTAAATATCAACTTATTTTATATCGGTCTATTTAATTATATTGTAGTACTAAAGAAACTACCACGACAAATTTCAACATTTATCGTTAAGTTTTCTTAACCTTTGCAAAAAAATGTGAGACTACAAAGCGTAGCCTCACATTTACAATATTAAAGAGAGTTTTGTAAAATTGTACGGACATCTTCTTCCTGTAACTTATTAAAATTACCAAAAGGTCCATTATGCATGGCATGTTCCACAATTTGATTGAATTTCGAATCATCAATATCATAATCTGCTAAGCGACTTGGTGCACCTAATGATGTCCAAAATGCTGATAGACGGTCGATTCCTTCATAAGCAACTTCCTCTGTTGTTTTACTCGTCCCATCAACACCGAAGACACGTATCGCAATTCCAGCAAAGCGCTCTGGATTTACCGGTACACTTAAACGCATCCAATGTGGCTGTAAAATAGCTAAACCACCCGCATGTGGGATATCATAAATCGCTGATACAGCATGCTCGATATCATGTGATGCCCAATCGCCGCGAGAACCCATCGATAAAAAGCCGTTTAAACCTATTGTTCCAGCTAATAGAATCGTTTCACGTAACGCAACATTCTCTAAATCCTCAATTAGTTTTGGTGCTGTAGCAATTACTGTACGTAAGACACCCTCACACATTTCATCTGTGATTGGCGTATTCGTTGTATTATGGAAATATTGCTCAAATACATGTGACATCATATCAACCATACCGTATACTGTATGATTTTTCGGTACTGATACAGTGTACGCTGGATTTAAAATTGAAAATCTCGGAAATGCTGCTGGACTACCCCAGCTTAACTTTTCTTCGGTTGCGGCGTTCGTGATTACAGAACCAGCATTCATTTCAGAACCTGTTGCAGCTAGCGTTAATACCGTTCCTAATGGTAATGCCTCTTTTGCAAATACCTTTCTCTTTACGATATCCCACGTATCACCATCATATTTTGCACCAGCAACTATTAATTTTGAACAATCAATAACGGAGCCACCACCGACAGCAAGGACAAGATCAATACCTTCTTTTTTACATATATCAATACCGAGACGTGCTGTCTCAACACGAGGGTTCGGCTCAACACCGCTCAATTCAAAAATTGTTTTATCCGCTTTTTGTAATTTCTCAATGACAGCATCGTATAGACCGTTATTCTTAATGCTACCTCCCCCATACACAACCAACACCCTATTACCGTACTGCGTTAACTCCTCTGATAATTTCTCTAGTGCATCTTCACCAAAGTGTAATCTAACTGGATTATGGAATGTAAATGAATTCATGGAAATCGCCCCTTTCTAGTTGGATTTTCTCATATTTATAAGAGGGAAAGCAAAGATTTAAGCACCCTACTAAACATGTATCATGTAATCGGCATAAACTTTGACAATTTTATCGGGAATAGGCACACCTAATTCTTCTTTTAATTTTCTCTTGATTCTCTCATAACATCGTACACACTCTTGTTTTTTATTTTGCACGGTTAAAAATCGCAATAGTAAATACATATAATGCTCATTAAATTCATCTAATTCTAGCATTTTTTATAAACAGTTTAATTTGAGCAATGGATTGATTTCATTCGTCTTTGTGATATACGTTTCAAGTAAATGTAATACGCTTTGTTTTAAACGTAACTGAATTTGAAATGCCCAAGGGTATTCCTCATCTTCTAAGAAGTCCCCTTCATAGCAGTTTAAAAGCTGCTGTATAGACCATTCATCATGATTTTCACGTTCTAACAATTGACTAATCTCTGCATAATCACTATCGATTTCAATATTCAACTGATAATGATTATTGATTAATTGAGAACCTTTACTTTGACATGATAAGTTCCAAAAGCAAGACCCTCTTCATTCTCCTGAACAAAGTCATGCCAGTTTGCAGGTACATCAATCGTCATACGCCTATCTTTATAGGTATCCAAAGACTCCTGCTGTGAAATTAGGACATTCGGATAAAAGGACCATTCCCCTTCAAGTTTTACAATGTTATTCTTTTGTAACTGCCCCTCTTCAATCGTTACAGCACCATCTACTACAATTTGTGGGTTTTCAGTGGAAAAATAATGCCAATTCCCTATAAAAAATACAACTATAAACAGCATGATAATGCTCACGATAATCAAGATATTTTTTTTCATTATCAAGCCTCCTGTTAAACTATTAAGTAAGTAAGAAATCCATCTGACAGTTTGTATAGAGCGAACCTTTTATAAATTACACCAATGATATTGCTTATTTACATTTTCAATTAACTTGCACATATTCGTTATGTAAAACACGACTTTCTACTATTATATATGTAACGCCTTATATCGGCTCCTATCGTAAACTCTATCATAGGACTATTGAACAAAATCTGAACATCTATCAATTTTAATTTAAAGATTGCATGAGCCCATACTAGGTCAATATTTTTCATTAGCACAGAACGATTAGACGGCAGATGATGTACCTATTTCATATTCTTTTTAAAAAGAACTTTTAGTAGCTATGTTAAAAAACAAAAAGCGCCACAAAAAAAAAAAAAAAAACGAACCATCCCATTAATTGGGAATGATTCGTTTTTCATTTATATATTGATTAAACCCATCCACGGAAGCGAGATGCTTCTGCAGTGCGGCGAACACCTACCATGTAAGCAGCTAAGCGCATGTTAATGTTACGTGTAGTCGCTGTTGTATAAACATTGTCAAAGGCTTCAACCATTTTTTTGTAAAGGCGTTCTTCTACTTCTTCTTCTGTCCAGTAGTAACCTTGGTTATTTTGAACCCATTCAAAGTAAGAAACTGTAACTCCACCAGCAGATGCTAATACATCTGGTACAAGTAGAATGCCACGTTCAGTTAAAATTCTAGTAGCCTCAGATGTTGTTGGACCATTCGCTGCCTCTACTACAATGTTTGCTTTAATGTTATGAGCGTTGTCGGCAGTAATTTGGTTTTCTATTGCAGCCGGTACTAAAATATCACAATCAAGCTCTAATAATTCTTTGTTTGAAATTGTGTTTTCAAATAAAGTTGTTACTGTACCGAAACTATCACGACGATCTAATAGGTAATCGATATCTAAACCTTCCGGATCATGGAGTGCACCATAAGCATCAGAAATACCGATTACTTTTGCACCTAAATCATGCATGAATTTTGCAAGGAAGCTACCCGCGTTACCGAAACCTTGAATAACGATGCGAGCACCTTTAATGTCAATTCCACGTTTTTTTGCTGCTTCTTCGATAACAATTGTTACACCTTGTGCAGTTGCACGGTCACGACCTTGCGAACCACCAAGTACAAGTGGTTTACCTGTAATGAAACCTGGTGAGTTGAATTCGTCCATACGGCTGTATTCATCCATCATCCAAGCCATGATTTGTGCATTTGTAAATACGTCTGGAGCTGGAATATCTTTTGTAGGTCCTACGATTTGACTCACTGCACGAACATAACCACGGCTTAGGCGTTCGATTTCGCCCATAGACATTTGGCGCGGGTCACAAATAACGCCGCCTTTACCACCGCCATACGGTAAATCAACAATCCCACATTTCAATGTCATCCACATTGAAAGCGCTTTAACTTCTTCCTCAGAAACAGCTGGGTGGAAGCGTACGCCACCTTTAGTTGGTCCTACAGCATCATTATGTTGCGCTCGGTAACCAGTGAATACTTTTGTTGTACCGTCATCCATTTTAACTGGGATGCGGACTTGTAACATGCGAAGTGGTTCCTTTAATAATTCATACATTGCTTCGTCATAACCAAGTTTATTTAAAGCATCTTGAATGACATCTTGAGTTGATGTGAACAGATTTAAGTTTTCAGACATATTAAATCGCCTCTTTGTTTTTATTAATGATAGTATATCGGCATCATTGTAACACACTTCCGAATTAAAATGTGAACATTTTGTTAAAGTTTAAAAACTTTTTCAATTTGCGCGATTGACCAATCTAAATCTTCTTGTGAAATGACAAGTGGTGGTGCAAAACGAATTACTGTATCATGTGTTTCTTTACATAATAAACCTAATTCTTTGAGCTTTTCACAGTATGGACGAGCTGATTCTGTTAGTTCCATTCCGATAAATAATCCACGACCACGAACTTCCTTAATAACAGGGTTATTAATATTTTGAAGCTTTCCTTTGAAATATTCGCCAAGGTCATGTGAACGCTCTGCTAGTTTCTCATCTAGTAATACTTTAATTGATGCAATCGAGACTGCACAAGCTAAAGGATTTCCACCGAAAGTAGAACCATGTGAACCTGGGTTGAATACGCCTAAAATGTCTCGGTTTGCAGCAACACAAGAAATTGGGAATACACCGCCACCTAAAGCTTTCCCTAAAATATACATATCCGGTTCAACGTTTTCCCAATCACATGCAAACATTTTACCAGTACGTGCTAGACCAGCTTGGATTTCATCAGCGATAAATAACACATTGTTTTCACGGCATAGCTCACGAGCAGCTTTTAAGAAACCTTCTGAAGGAATGACAATACCAGCTTCTCCTTGAATCGGTTCAATTAAGAATGCAGCTGTATTTGGTGTAATTGCCGCTTTAAGCGCTTCTAAATTACCATAATCTACAAGTTTCACATTTGGTAGCATTGGACCGAAACCACGACGATACTCTTCATCAGAAGATAAAGATACAGCAAGCATTGTACGACCATGGAAGTTCCCATTACATGCAATTAGTTCTGCTTTGCCATCTTCTACACCTTTTACATCGTATGCCCAACGACGAGCCGCTTTAAACGCTGTTTCTACTGCTTCTGCACCAGTGTTCATCGGTAATACCATTTGTTTATTCGTTAATGTCCCAACAAGCTCATACCACTCACCTAGGTTTTCGCTATAGAAAGCACGAGAAGTTAATGTCACTTTGTCAGCCTGTTCTTTTAACGCCGCGATGATTTTCGGATGTCTGTGCCCTTGATTGACAGCTGAATAAGCTGATAACATATCTAAATATTTGTTACCTTCTGGATCTGTTACCCATGCACCTTCAGCCTCCGCTATAACGATTGGCAGAGGATGATAGTTTGCAGCACCATAATTTTGCGTTTGTTCAATTACTTGTTGCGATTTTGTCATATAGTATTCTCTCCTTATACTTCATGTTGAAATAGTTCTATAAAAGAGAGAGACAGGCTAAGTCTTTTTCGAAGCCCATCTTTCTCATCAATAAGGTCTCTTTATAATGTTAAAAATTAAAGCATTTCTGAAGTCGTTTTAGCTTGCATATGAAGTTGTAAGTAGTCAGGGCCACCTGCTTTTGAGTCAGTACCTGACATATTAAAGCCGCCAAATGGTTGGTAGCCAACGATTGCACCTGTACAACCACGGTTGAAGTATAAGTTACCCACATGGAAATCTTCACGTGCTTTTTCTAAGTTCATACGGTTCGTAGTAATGACCGCACCCGTTAAGCCGTATTCTGTATCGTTTGCAATTGCAATTGCTTCGTCAAAATCTTTTGCTTTCGCAATGGCAACGACTGGTCCGAAAATTTCTTCTCTCATGATTCGTGCTGAAGGATCTACATCTGCAAACACTGTTGGTTGTACGAAGTATCCAACTGAGTCGTCTGCTGTACCACCTGCAACTAGGCGACCTTCATTTTTACCGATTTCGATATACTCAGTAATTTTATTGAAAGCTGCTTGGTCAATAACAGTTGCCATAAAGTTGCTGTTGTCTGTTGGGTCACCCATTGTTAATGCATTTGTTAGCTCTTGTACACGATCAACAACAGTGTCATAGACATCTTCTACGATTACTGCTCGAGAACAAGCTGAACATTTTTGACCTGAGAAGCCGAATGCAGATTTTACAATAGATTGTGCAGCAAGCTCTAAATCTGCTTCTTTATCGACTACGATCGTGTCTTTACCGCCCATTTCAGCGATTACACGTTTAATCCAAATTTGGTCGTCGTTATGTGTTGCTGCACGTTTATTAATGCGTAAACCAACATCACGAGAACCTGTGAAGCTGATAAATCGTGTTTTCGGGTGATCTACTAAGTAATCACCAACTTCTGCACCTGAACCTGGTACATAGTTCACTGCACCTGCAGGAAGACCAGCTTGCTCTAAAACTTCAATGAATTTATATGCCACAACAGGAGTTGTTGAAGCTGGTTTTAATAATACTGTGTTCCCTGTTACTAAAGCTGCAACAGTTGTACCTGCCATAATGGCAAACGGGAAGTTCCAAGGTGAAATAACTATACCAATCCCTAAAGGAATGTAATCATAACGGTTATATTCACCTGGACGACTTTCTACAGGTTGGCCGTCTTTAAGACGTAACATTTGGCGACCATAGTATTCTAAGAAATCGATTGCTTCTGCTGTATCAGCATCTGCCTCATTCCAAGGTTTACCTGCTTCTTTTGTTAATAATGCAGAGAATTCATGTTTACGACGACGAATAATCGCTGCCGCTTTGAATAACACATCAGCACGAATAGCTGGATCTACTTTTTTCCATGTTTTAAACGTTTCATCTGCTACTTGCATTGCTTTTTCAGCTAATTCTTGGTTCGCCTTCGATACGCGACCAATCACTTCTGATTTCTTTGCAGGGTTATAAGAAACAATTTTATCTTCTGTTGTAATTCGTTCCCCACCAATAATAAGTGGGTAGTCTTGCCCTAAATAACCTTCTACTTTATTTAATGCTTCTAGATAAGCATTGTGGTTTGCCTCTTGAGAAAAATCTGTAAATGGTTCGTGTTTGTATGGAATCATACTAAAATCCTCCCTTTGTGAGATGTAAAAGTTTAGTGTGCAAAAAACATTGACGCAAATTTTTTTTGCGTATAGAATATTCTTACACTTATTATAATGCAAAATTTTGTTGCATATTTCAAGTAAAAAATTTTTGAGGTGCAAATTTTATGAAAAATTCAGAACCTTTACTACCTTTTTATGATTTTATTGCAACGAATGTATCCGTTGGTATCCATGCAATTGACGTGACTGGCAAAACAATTATCTATAATACAAAAATGAAAGAAATCGAGGGCTTTCATTTTGATGAATTAGCAGATCGATCAATAATTGAACTGTTTTCTTTTCGTCAACATGAAAGTACTTTAATGCGTGTTTTACAAACGGGCAAGAAAGAAATAAATGTAAAACAAACTTACTGGAATAAAAATGGACATGAAATCACGACTATTAATGATACATTTCCGCTTTTTGATGAAAAAAAACTAATAGGGGCTATCGAATTTGCACGTGATATTACATCACTCGAAAAATTAGTGTATCAACCACTTCGCCGCTATGATGAACCTTTAACATTTGACATGATTACTGCCGTGTCAGAAACGATGAAGCAAGTAATCGCTAATGCAAAAAAAGCTGCAGCCGTAAAATTACCCATTTTGCTAATAGGGGAATCTGGTACGGGAAAGGATTTAGTTGCAGAGGGAATTCACCATGCTGCGTCGGCCGATCCAGAGGCGTTTATAACACTATTTAGTCGACGCTCTGCGCAATCGGTTCTTGATAAAGTGAAAGAGCTTTTACAAGATGACAAGGGCTATACATTTTTCTTTGAACGTATTGACTTCTTAAGCCTGGACTTACAAGAACAATTATTAGCATTATTACAGTCTCTTCCACAATCGAAATACATGTTGATTGGCAGCGTAGGCAGTGACCCGATTACATTAATCGCAGAGAAGAAACTTTCAAAATCGTTGTATTATTTTTTCGCAACAATGGCTATTACAATTCCGAATTTAACAGATCGAAAAGAAGATATTCTACCGTTTGTCGATGATTATTTTAGCAGACACCGCGAACGTTTTGCATCAAATGTGCTAGAGCTTGCACCTGATGTTCAAGTATTGTTCTTACAATATGATTGGCCTGGAAACCTGAAGGAGCTTGAGTTATTACTGGATGAAATTGTGTCATTTATGACAACGGAGACAACGGTTACCCATGATTTACTACCGCTTCATTTCCGCTTTAAAGTACAGCAGCAAGACGCATCAGATCGCGAGCCAGAGTTCTTTATGTTTCAGCAGCAAAATGATGTCATGCCGCTTGATGCTTATTTACGTGAAGCCGAATCCTATTATGTGCAAAATGTATTGAATTTATATGAAGGCAATATTACAAAAGCTGCAGGTGCGCTTGGTATGAGTCGACAAAACCTACAATATCGAATACGAAAAATCAAGAAACAGTAGCTTTGGTGTGAAGAGATGGCGTCAATTGTTAAATCATGTAGCCTATATAAAAAAAAATGAGGATGCTTTCACATGAAAGCATCCTCATTTCTTTATTGTCCTGACTGTTCGATCCAGTCCTGTAATTTGTCTTTTAGAGAGTTAAAACCATTGGCATCTGACTCGTCTACTCGGTCCTGCAATGATTTACGCGGTGGCGCATCTTTTTTTCGTAACGTTGCTGGGCGTTCTTGTAAAGCTCGGATCGATAAACTAATTTTTTCGACCGCTTCATCGATTTCAAGTACCTTTACTTCTACTTCTTGCCCAACTGATAAAAATTCACTCACGTCTTTTACAAAGCCGTACGTAATTTCGGAAATATGCACAAGTCCTTGTGTTTCTTCATCAAGTGCTACAAATGCACCGTACGGTTGAATACCTGTAACTTTTCCGGTTAACACGTCTCCTAATTCATATTTTTTTACCATAACCTTTGCCCACTTTCTATATGTTTGCTACGTATATATCACGTTAAATTATAACATAGGTAAATAAGTGGGGCAAAAAATCGTCTTATCAATCACTAATCTCTATTATACGATAATGACCTTCCTTATTGTACGATACTTTTATGATAAACTGTCTGCCATACTTGTCCTGATACCCTTCAGTAACACGGACCGCTACAATTGGCTGAATACCATCATATTCACCTAACTCACTAAATACATCTAAGCTTTTTATCTGTTGTAACGTGTTTGCATTAATTCGCGCATCTTGCATCAATAAAGATTGTTTCACTGACTCATTTCCATTAATGCTTGCATATAAATAAAGTGCAACTAAGTTAATAGGCCGTAGTTGGTTAATGATTGCTTCATCACCGTTCATTGTATATTGCTCATAAATTGCCTTAATTTGCTCCTTAATTGATTCATTCATACCAACAATGTTAAAATCACTATCATTTATATAGCCTATTGTTTCTTCACGTCTCTGCAATAATATCTTCCAAATTTCAAATGTAGATAATTGTACCAATGTTTCAGAGTATCTGTCTTGTTGAATTTCTTTTAAGATCTTTTCAGCAAAAACTCTCATTATCTCTCCATAGGTCCCATCAGAAACCTTCTGTAAAAAGTCAATATATTGTTCATTCATTTCGCCCGTCTTCGTCGTAGCTGGATAATTCTCAGTACCTTTCAATAAAGCCAACCAAGTATTTTCGAAGTTCTTTCTTATCAACTTATAATTAGGAGATCCTGCATTCAAATTAACTAGTAATGAGCGTTCCATTATTTTTAAGGATTTCAAAGTTTCTTCTCGTGTGTAGCGTAAGTCATCCGCTAATAGTAAATCTCCCTTTTGTAAGTATTCAAAAAAACCGAAAATATCTGGATGTAATTGATTTATATAGTTCGGTGCAAATTCCCCATCTATTGGATTTGCTTTAAAGTAAAATACTCCTACTTCATCCATATGAAGTTCCATAAATTGATTGTTTGCCGCTTCAATAATTACTTTTACATCAGATGGTAACTGTTCTTTATCTTTTGTCTTCATTAAAACATGGGCATACGGTTCAAGGAGCTTACTGTAAAAACGCTCAAGTTCTTCAACAGATTTTACGTATATTCTATAAACTTCATACGATTCGTCAAAGGTTAAACTATTATAATTCTTAACGCTCTCCAACGCCCTCCTGGGTGTCATCAAATCATTGAATATAACTTCTTCGGTACTCTTTAAATACTCGACATCGCTTGACAACAAATGCAAATTACTTTTTATATAATAATTTAGCGTTGAATCGGCAGTTTTAATAAATTCAAATGCTGCCAGTTCATCTGCAGAAACTTTCAACTCTTTTCTAATTTGCTCTTTTTTACTTTGATATTTTTTAGTAATATTTTCAATCCACTCATCATTTTCTACTTTCGTTGGAGCCAATTCCTGCGGTTCTTCGCTCTGTAAATTTTCTGGTTGCTTAATAAAATACGGCATCACCAACACACCAACTAAGAGCACACTAGCTATGCTAACCGCCCAAACAGCTGGTTTTTGCCATTTGGCGGGGTGCTTCTGTGGTGAGGACACAATTTGCTTAGATGGGGCGACTTCCTCTGTTTTGATTTGCGCGAATACATCTACTGGATCTAATTGGGGTTCCATGCGGTCGTATGATTTTTTCAAGAGCGCCATGCGTTTGTCAAATTGTTGCTCATCCATTTTCTATACTCCCTTCCTGCATCAAAACTGCTTTGAGTTTTTCTTTTGCACGTAAAATACGAACTTTTACTGTTGACAACGAAATGCCAAGCACCTCTGCAATTTCCTCGTACTTTAATTCGTGAAAGTAGAATAATACGAGCGGATAACGATATTTTTCATCGAGTGTTTGAATGGCGTTATGCAATAACCTGTCTTCCTCAAAATTAAGGACATGCCTTTCCGCTGAAGCACTAGGAATATGTTGCAGTGTGCTTAGCAACTCCTCTTTTGCTTGCTGCCGTTGTTCCTTTCGATAATAATCACGTGTCGCGTTGAGTGTAATTTTATAGAGCCATGTGGTAAAACGGTCCTGCTTAAACTGATGTAAAAAACGATATAGCTTTACAAACACCTCCTGTGAAACATCTGCTAAATCACTGCTATGTACGCCACATTGAAAGGCGAATTTTTCAACTGTTCGCTGGTGAATACGAATTAGTTCGATATAGGCTTCTTTATCACCTTGCTGTGCCTGTTCAATTAATTCAGATTCAGTCACTGTTCTCCCCCCTTATTTGCTTTGTGTGTATGTAACGAAGTATATCTCCTAATTGTTACATATTTAAGTGAATTTGGATTCCCTCGGATAAATGCTGGTAAAAGTGCTGATTGTTGGAGCTGGTAGACCGATAGATTTGTCGTATCACTTGTTGTATAGCCTGTGGCGCTGGTTGAATCCTTTATCGAAGAAAGCTGTTCAATCTATAGTCAATTTTCAGATATTTGCCTTGTGTTATGAAATTTTTGCGGTAAAATAAAACTTTAGTATAAGGAGGCTTTATTTTCGTGTCATCAAGAGATCAATTTACATCTAAAATAGGATTTATCTTAGCAGCTGCTGGCAGTGCCATCGGGCTAGGAGCAATCTGGAAGTTCCCCTATATGGCGGGGACAAATGGCGGTAGTGTATTTATTCTGCTGTTCATTTTATGTACATTCTTTATCGGTTTACCCGTGTTAATTGCTGAATTTATGATTGGTCGTCGTGGACAAAAGGATGCCGTGACATCATTCAAAGAGCAAGCGCCAGGAAAACCATGGTATTTGATAGGTTGGGGCGGCATGATAATTGCTGGTTTAATCTTATCTTTCTATAGCGTTGTTGGCGGTTGGATTTTAAGTTATTTAGGGCGTTCACTAACGTTTCAACTAAATAATGGTGGCAATGATGCCAATTACGCTGATTTGTTTGGAAGCATTATTTCTAGCCCATTTGAAGCAGTACTTGTGCAAGGATTATTCTTGCTATTAACCATTGCCATTGTTTCTGGGGGCATTAAAGGCGGTATTGAAAAGGCGAGTACGTGGATGATGCCACTACTGTTCATTTTCTTCATCGTATTAGTGGTGAGATCATTAACACTTGATGGTGCAATGGAAGGCGTAAAGTTCATGTTCGTACCTGACTGGTCTTACCTGAATGCTGAAACATTTTTAAAGGCACTCGGTCAAGCATTCTTCTCGTTAAGTGTCGGTATCGCGGTCATGATTACCTACGCATCTTACCTTTCAAAAACAGAAAAAATTGGTAATTCAGCGATAAATGTAGCCTCTATGAATATCATCATTTCGCTACTTGCAGGCCTTGTCATTTTCCCAGCAGTGTTCGCTCTTGGATATACACCTGATCAAGGACCTGGTCTGGTATTCATCATCTTGCCAGCTGTCTTTCAACAATTACCGCTTGGTGGCCTGTTCTTAACCATTTTCTTTATCCTATTACTATTCGCCACTGTAACATCTTCCATTTCAATGCTAGAAATTGTAGTTGCAATAGCGATTGGGGACAAGCCTGAAAAACGTAAAAAAATTGCATGGATTGGTGGATTCATTATATTCATCTTCGGTATTCCAAGTGCATTGTCATTTGGTATCTTATCCGATGTGCAAATTTTAGATCGTTCTATCTTCGATTTTGTTGACTTTATGACGAATAGTGTTGGTATGCCAATCGGAGCTTTACTCATCTCCATCTTTGCAGGTTATTACTATACCAAAGATATTTCTCGCAAGGAGCTTGCTTCATCAAGTTTAATGTTTAATATTTGGTATATTTTGATTCGTTATGTATCACCTATTGCGATATTGCTTATTTTCATTCAAGGTATACTTCCATTATTTTAATAAATAAATAAATAAACCTCGCACCGTCATAGGAGCGAGGTTTATCATCAAAAACAGTTCAGCATAGTTGAACTGATGCTAAGAACTTGAGCAGAAAACTACTGTACACTTAAGAAAAAACTAGAATTAGTATTATTGTCTTCACCTTAATTGGAGGAGACTTTTATATTAAATAATACACTTTGCTTCAAATTTAATGGCAATGAGTTTGTACGAAATGGCTACACAATCTTCAAATGGAATCCATTGTTCAAACGAATGCTCATATGTTTCTTGAATAACTTTTGCTAGTGCTGAAGGATCATCAATCCCTTGCAGTGCTGCTACGACATCAGCTGTTTCCGTATCATAATGGTCTGGACCTAAGTGGAATGGATCCCATTCCTCTAGCAGATGCACGGCTGCTCGATTCATTTTAATATTTTCCAAAATACTCACCTATTATCCTTTTATCATACTCGTATGATACCATAGGAAATAAAAAAGAAAAGAGTGATTTGCTTGTCTATTTTCGATAATACAATTCATCGTCGTCATTCAAACTCTGTAAAATGGGACGCAATAGAAAAAGTATATGGGTTAAAAGATGCTTCTGAAATATTACCGATGTGGGTAGCAGATATGGATTTTGCTCCACCAACAGCTGTGTCACAGGCACTGCAAGAACATGCAAAAAATGCTGTTTTTGGCTATAGCTTTATCGGTGAGCAAGCACTACAGTCAATTATTGACTGGCAGAATACTCGTCATGATTGGCACATTGACAAAGAATCTATTTTATTCAACAACGGTGTCGTTTCTGCTTTAGCAACTATCATAACAGCTCTTACAAAACTAGAAGATAAGGTGCTTATTTCATCACCTGTCTATCCACCATTCTATAACATACCTAAAAGTAATGGTCGAGAAGTTGTTTCATGCCCCTTAGTAGAAAAAAACGGTACATTTGTCTATGATTTTGAAGCATTTGAACAGGCTCTAACACAAAATATAAAAGCTTATATTTTATGTAATCCACATAATCCAGGGGGCTATGTATGGGATGAAGCTACATTAAAAGAAATAGTTCGACTATGTGCAAAATATGATGTTCTTATTATTTCTGATGAAATTCACTCAGATTTAATGTTAGATGGCGCAGTACATACACCTCTTGCAAAGGTTGCAGGAGAAGAAATAGATCGTATTATTACATGTATGGCACCGACGAAAACTTTTAATTTAGCAGGCATTCAAGCTGCCTATACGATTGTGACAGATAAGAAAAAGCGTGCGCAATTAGAGGCCAGCAATATGGCTTGTGGGCAAGGCTCATTAAATAGCTTCGCACCGATCGCCATGCAGGCTGCCTACACAGAAGGTTCTGCATGGCTAGAGGAATTACTTATTTATATTTCTAAAAATATGGAGTACGTAATTGCAGAGTTAGAACAAGTGCCTGGCATTCGTATTGAGAAACCACAAGGCACATATTTACTTTGGATTGATTACCGAGAGATGGAAATCGACGAAAAAGTGATGATGCAACGTTTGCTTGAAATTGGTCAACTTGCATTAGAGCCTGGCACAAAATACGGAGAAGAAGGTCGTGGACTCCTTCGTATGAATGTTGCTTGTTCTTTTGAAACTGTAAAAGATGGCGTTGCCCGTTTTAAGCGAGCATTATTATAATTGTCATACCGAAAAGTATTCTATCATATATGTTGGACACTCTTAAGGATATCTCAAGCATTTGGGATATCCTTTTTATGTTTAGAAACAAGTGAAAGAGGAAAAAGTTTCTATACATAAGTGAGGTGTATTAAATGGCGTTAGCTCCTTTAACAATTGAACGTGCTTATATGACTTTTTTATTCCCATTTGCTTACCATATGCAATGTAGAGACCAGCTTTGTATTGAGCTAACAAAAGAAAATTTTTCGTTCTTCACCTTACAAAACAAATCTTTGGAGGATGACTTCTACGGCGAATCCATCTCAATTTGACTCCTGGGGGGTTAGCGTGATGCCTGAGACTACAGACTCAGGCCACGCCCCCGGAAAGCGCCGGCCGTAGCGGACATCAACGCTCACAGCAAAAAAGTGTTAGATCGACATCAGTCAATCTAACACTTTTTCTCTTTTGTTCCAGCCTCTTCTTTTAGATATTTTGGTGATTGCTCGTATCTTTTTTATCAGCTAAAATACGTGCTTCGATTTCTTTTGATTTGATTTCTTGTTTTTTAGAAATTTTACGGAAAATAATAAACACAGCTGTACATAAAATGAGCATTAATAAAAATTCAAATGCTGCAGGAATGTAGCCTGATTTATCTTCAGGGATATATAAAAATTGATACATTAGTTGTTCCATGTTCTCTACACGTCCTTACAATTATTATTCAAAAACTGTAATTGACTCAATTTTCACATCTTCTAATGGCTTATCACGGCCGTCTTTTTCTACTTCCGCGATATTATCAATAATGTCCATACCTTCAACAATATGCCCGAACACTGTGTGTTTATGGTCTAACCATGGTGTACCGCCATTTTGAGCATATGCTTCGATAATTTCTTCTGGGAAGCCAGCGCCTTGTAGTTGGCGTAGCATGTCACTTGGAAGGTGCTTCATTTGAACGATAAAGAATTGAGAACCGTTTGTATTTGGACCAGCATTCGCCATTGAAAGTGCACCACGTAGGTTGAACAATTCATCAGAGAATTCATCTTCGAAAGAGTTACCCCAGATTGATTCACCGCCCATGCCTGTACCAGTTGGGTCGCCACCTTGAATCATGAAGTCTTGGATAACACGGTGGAAAATAATGCCGTTATAATAGCCAGATTTTGCATGGCCTAAGAAGTTTTCAACTGTTTTAGGTGCTTGCTTAGGGAATAATTTAATTTTGATAGCACCTAAAGTTGTTGTCATTTCTACTAGTACTTCACCTGTTTGTACTTCTTTTGTTAATTGTGGAAACATGGGAGTCTCTCCTTTTAAAGTAAAATTTCAGTTTCAACGGAAATGATCATACCTTCATCATTTCTGACCTCATATTAGTCTAACATAATTCCTAAAGGTTTTCTTCACCAAAGTATTGACGATTTTTGCACTTTTAACTTCAGTCAGCAAAATTTTTTGTATCCCATTCACAGTGGGCAGATACAAATTTACTACCTTGAATCGTAATTGCTTATTGGCTTAGAAATAGGTCCGAACGAGTATTTGGAAACCATCCAAATTATGTTATTCTGTTGAAGGACTAATATGCAGACTGGAGGCACACATGAAAAAGGCTTTTGGTTTTTTTATTATTATTTTATGTCTACCCTTCCTTTGGTGGATTAGCACAAATATACGGGTAGAATTAGATACAGCAATAGCACATGAGCAACAGATTGAAAATGCTATCCATTTACCAGTTGTACAAGCACAGCTTCCCGTTACACTTATTGATCACAATGGACAAACATTTAGTGAAGAATATGTCGAATGGCGACAACCACTAACAATACAAGAGATTCCACAAATTGCCCAGGAAATTTTTATCGCCAGTGAGGATGCCGATTTTTATGAGCATATTGGCTTTGACCTTAGTGCTATCACACGTGCCATGGTGGTCAACTCTAATTCAAAGTCAACTTCTCAGGGCGGTAGTACGATCACACAGCAGCTTGTTCGTATGCGTTATCTATCAGATGAAAAAACGTATGAGCGAAAATTGACTGAGCTTTTTTATGCATATGAGCTTGAAAAAGAGTTTGATAAAGAAACTATTTTAACTATGTATTTAAACGAATCGTATTTTAGTAATCAGGTTTATGGTATAGGAGCTGCTGCAACGTATTATTATCAAAAGCCAATCCAAGAATTATCGATTGCCGAGATTGCTTTTATTTCTGCAATCCCCAACAATCCATCACTCTATAATCCTTTGAAAAATTTTGATTATACAAAAGAAAGACAAGAACGTCTTCTAGATACACTTGCGGCAAGCGGTGCTATTACCTTAGCTGATGCGGCTGCTTATAAAGCAGAAACAATTACTTTAAACGTTAAAAACAAAATTCAAAGCTATCCAATGTATAGCACATATGTCTTACAAGAACTACGCTGGCTTGTTGCGGACAAAGAAGGTTATGCTGATCGTCTTGCTAAGACGCAAAATGAGGAAGAAAAGAAACAAATACAAGACCAGCTAGACCATCGTCTTAATACGCTATTTCAAAATGGTTTAACAATCCACACTGCACTGGATCCTAACAAACAAGCGCATGACGAGGAACGAATGACAGCAATTTTAGGTGCTGGACAATTACAGGCTGCTGGTGCGGTTATTGATAATAATTCACGAGAAGTCGTCAGTGTTTATGCTGGAAAGAATTACGAAAAATATGATTATCACCGTGCCTATCAAGGTATGCGCCAACCAGGTTCTGCCTTTAAGCCATTAGTCGTATATGCACCTTTTTTTGAAACGACAACGCACACACCAGATTCCATTGTCAATGGTGGACGTTATTGCGTCGGTTCATTTTGTCCAAAAAATTATGGTGGTTACTTATATGGGGATGTCCCAATTCGTATCGCATTCCGACACAGCTACAATACCTCAGCACTTCGTCTATACAATACAGTAGGTGTTGAAACAGCGTTTAGTTACCTTGATCGTTTCCACTTCCGCTCTATCGTAGCAAAGGATCATGATTATGCAGCAGCATTAGGAGGGCTAACTTATGGGGTTACTGCCTTAGAACTAGCAGATGCCTATACAAGCTTTATAGACGGCTCTTATGTGCTTGCTCATAGTATACGTAAAGTAACGGCAAATGATGGCACAGAGCTATATAGTTGGAATACAGAGCGCGATCAAATTTGGTCTCCAAAAACAGTAAAATATATGCGAGCACTGTTAGATGATGTTGTTGCAAACGGCACAGGGCAAGGTGTGTATAGCAATAGTGACTATGTCGGCGCTAAAACGGGCACGACTAATGATTATCGCGACTACTGGCTTGCGGGTTTAAATAGTAAATACACTGCAGCTGTTTGGCTTGGCTATGACAAACCACAGTCCATGGAGAAGCTAGAAGCTTACAAAATACATCATCAGCTATTTAATGTACTGCTAGATTAATGGTTGATGTTGCCTTGCTTAAAAGCATCATGAAGAAACTGTTCTAAAAATAACAAATCCTAAAAACCAACGATTCGCCATGTTCGTTTGGATTTCCTTAATCGTCTGACGCAAAGAACGAATACCAAATATATATTAAATAAACGTCATTTTATAGAACAATAGGATCAAGACTAGGTCGTCTAACTTTAGAATAAAGAGATGCTACTAATGGATAGATAAAATTAAAATCAATAGCAGCTTCCAATATGCGTACTAAATGGTCTTCAGGCACCATTTGATCAATTGTCAGCATTTCTAATTGAATGTCGTTCATTACTACTATTTTTCGTTATCCTATCCATCACCTCAGTCATTTATAGACGACCACGAGTTGATTGGCGCACACGTAGCGAGTGTAGCTGACGGCATTCGCCTTTCGCTACAGAGCAAAGCTTCCTGCCGAAATAGCATGAGCTGAAGCCATGCCCACCAAAAGCGTCCGCCGTAGCGGAAATCCACGGGTTCATATAGATCCTTCTATTTTTTTTAAAAAAAGACTGTAAACAACTCAATTTTTTGAGTTTGTCTGCAGTCTGAAATAGTATGCTAGGAGGACTCCTAGTATACTATTTTTTTGCCATATAGAAAGATGAAATAGCATTTAGTTGTTATTTTTCACTTAGCAAATGGTAAGCTCGCCAATAGCCCGTTATACAATTTCAAAATCACATAAACTACTAGCGACATTAGTAATGTCCACAGAAGAAGCTCAAATACTAGTAATCCCATCGTTCCACCCATCGATATAAAATGACTCATTTTATAGATGAGGTAAATAAAATATACAAATACAGTGATGATAAATATACCGGCTAAAACATAAATGGATTGAATAGCAAATGCGGAACACATGGCACCAATAAATAGGATGACGTAACCACCTCGCGCTTGACTCACCGTTGTACCTTCACTATCTTTTGAGAAAAATAACATACCGAGTTCATGAATTGTCTCGCCAATTAATTTTAATGCCGAAAACATCATAAAAAAAATCATTGCAAACACAATTAGTAATAAAAAACGCAGCTCAAAATCCGATAGAAATTCACGCATGCCAGTATATACGCCGATGGATTGAAATATTCGTAGCGATTCTCCAACTGCATACATACCAAAAGTTAAACTGAATAATAAAATAGTGATTAATGGTAAGTAACCATAGATATAAGGATTCCTCATAAAAATTTTTTTCCTCTTTTTTAGTTGATAACTTCCTATTTATAATATAGCGAAAATTCTTCCATTATCGCAAGCTAAAACCCAATGGTACATATGCATTACCTTTGAAAGTACGTTATAATTACTATACTTACTTGCATAAAGGAGGGTTTTTTTGTTACAAGTACTTTATATTTTCATCCCTATGCTTGCTGCGATATTAGTGCCATTCTTATATAAAAGCATAAAAAATATTCATACAGGTTGGTTCGTTCTTGCAGTACCTGCTACACTCGCAATTATTTATGCTTCTTATATTGCGGAAGTTGCAAAGGGTGAAGTATTCCTAGCTACACTTCCTTGGATTCCTTCGCTTGATATTTCTGTCATTTCCTATTTAGACGGACTTAGCTTGCTATTCTCATTACTGATCACCGGAATCGGTTCACTAGTTGTGCTTTACTCGATTTTCTACTTAGATAAACATAAAGAAAAACTACATAATTTTTATGTTTACTTATTATTATTTATGTCCGCCATGCTAGGGGTTGTACAATCTGATCATTTAATTACTTTGTACTTCTTCTGGGAATTAACATCGATATCATCTTTCTTACTGATAGGCTACTGGTACACACGCGATGCTTCTCGCTTCGGTGCACTGAAGTCAATGATGATTACTGTCGGCGGCGGATTGATGATGTTAGGTGGATTTATTCTTCTTTATTTAATGGGAGGAACGTATTCAATTCGTGAACTCATTGTAATTGCACCAGGTTTAGTGGAGCATCCATTGTTTACATGGGCGTTAGTACTATTGCTATTCGGTGCATTTACGAAATCTGCTCAATTCCCATTCTACATTTGGTTACCAGACGCTATGGAAGCACCAACACCCGTTAGTGCATACCTCCACTCTGCAACAATGGTGAAAGCTGGTATTTACTTAGTTGCCCGCTTCACACCAATTTTTGCCGTTTCCGAGCTTTGGGTGTGGCTCGTAACAGGCGTAGGTTTAGTAACGTTATTCTGGGGATCTTTCTTTGCCGTGAAACAAACGGATTTAAAAGGTATTCTTGCGTTCTCTACTGTCAGTCAGCTTGGACTAATTATGTCGTTACTGGGCGGAGCTGCAGTCGCATTTCATGTGAATGGTACAGCTGATTTAGTGTTTAAAATTGCAGCCTTCGCAGCCATTTTCCACCTGATTAACCACGCAACATTCAAAGGTAGCTTATTCATGATTGCAGGTATTATCGATCATGAAACGGGCACGCGCGATATACGGAAGCTCGGTGGGTTAATGAGTATTATGCCACTCAGTTTTACAGTTGCAGCAATTGGAAGCTTCTCGATGGCAGGCTTGCCACCATTTAATGGCTTTTTGAGTAAAGAAATGTTTTTAACAGCGATGCTAGCACTTAAGGAATTTGAATTGTACGGCTTTGATACATGGGGCGCTCTCTTCCCAATCGTAGCTTGGATTGCAAGTATTTTTACATTCATCTATAGTTTCTACTTTGTGTTTAGAACATTCACTGGACAATACAAACCAGAACAGTATGTGCGTAAACCACATGAGGCATCAATCGGCATGCTCATTTCACCGATGATTTTAGCAGCGTTGGTTGTCATAATATTCTTCATTCCTAATTTAATTGGTGATACTTTTGTAAAGCCAGCTGTTCAAGCGATCCAGCCGTTTTTATATGATTCACCTGGCGATATTGATATCCATGTCGCAGCTTGGCATGGCGGCTTTACACCTGAATTGTTTATGACAATAGGTATTGTGATTATCGGTGTTTTATTGTTTGTCGCCTTACCAAAATGGCAGGGTCTATACAATTTATTCCCACGCTCGCTGACATTCAATAATGCCTATGACAAAATTATGCAAGGATTAGATGTTGGTTTAAATCGTGTCTCACGTCTTTATATGACAGGCTCAATGCGCCACTACTTACTTTATATGTTTAGCGGTATTGTAGCGATCGTGTTAGGTACTTTATTTGTGAAAGATGCCTTTTCAGTTTCCTTTGAAGGGGCCGCACCCATTCGTTCGTACGAACTTATTTTAATAATCGTCTTAGTAATTGGTACTGCTACAACGATAGTAGCAAAATCACGTTTAACCGCAATAATTGGACTCGGTTCAGTTGGGTATACGGTTGCATTATTTTTCGTTATTTTTAATGCTCCTGATTTAGCGTTAACGCAGCTTGTCATTGAAACGATTTCTGTCGCATTATTCCTACTGGCATTTTATCATCTTCCAAAGCTTGGGAAACGAGAAGAGCGTATGCGCTTTCAGTTAAATCGTGCGATTATATCAATCGCAGTTGGCGTAATGGTAACGTTAATCGCATTATCAGCGCACTCGCAAAAGCTGATCCCATCCATTTCAAAATATTACGAGGAAACAGTTTATTCCAAAGCAGGTGGAGGGAACATCGTCAACGTTATTTTAGTGGATTATCGTGGTTTCGATACATTGTTTGAAATTACAGTATTAAGTATTGCGGGTATGGCTATTTTAGCAATGATTAAGCTTCGCATGAATAGAAAGGGGAAAGCACATGAAAACAAATGATGTGATTCTTCAATTCACAGCAAAAATTGTGTTCTTCATTATTTTCTTCTTCTCCATTCATATTTTTATGGCTGGACATTATACACCAGGAGGAGGCTTTGTGGGTGGGCTTTTAACATCCAGTGCCATTGTATTATTAGTACTTGCCTTTGATCTCAAAACTGTACGCACGGTTTTACCTTTTAACTATACGTACTTAACGGCAACGGGTTTATTATTAGCACTTTCAACGGCAGCGTTTCCAATGTTTATTGGAAAGCCATTTTTCACGCACTTCTTCGACTATTTCGATTTACCGCTTCTTGGCAAACAGTCATTACACACGGCTATGCTCTTTGATGGCGGCGTTTACTTGGTTGTTGTCGGCGTTACGATGACCATTATTCAAACGATTGGGGAGGATGAATAATGGAAATAATTATGGCGTTTGTCATAGGCTTCTTGTTCATGGCAGCGGTTTATTTAATATTATCTAAAAGTTTATTGCGCATTATTATTGGAACGGGTCTACTCAGTCATGGGGCTCATTTGCTTATTTTAACGATGGGTGGTCTTGGAGGAGAAGCACCGCCGGTTTTAACAGAAGGTGCAAAAACGTTTGCTGATCCGTTACCACAAGCACTCATCTTAACAGCAATCGTTATTAGCTTTGGCGTAACAGCATTCTTCCTTGTACTTGCATACCGTTCCTATCAAGAGCTTGAGACGGATGATATTAGTTTAATGAGAGGAAGTGATGAGAATGAATAACTTCCTTTTACTACCGATTATCATCCCGTTCTTCTTCGGTATGATTTTAATGTTCGGTCAGAAAAATTTAAAATACCAGCGCACATTTGCGTTACTCGGAATTGGACTAGCACTCGTATCCGCAATTTCACTTCTGATAAAAGTAAAAAATGAAGGCATACAAAAAGTTACATTTGGTGATTGGCCTGTTCCATACGGTATTACGATGGTGTCGGATATGGTATCGGCATTGCTTGTCACAACGACACTTCTTATTACTTTTTTTGTCGTGTGGTATGGCTTTGGCGCAATAACGAAAGAGCGTGAACGCTTTTTCTACTATCCTGGTATTATGTTTATTTTAACTGGCGTAAATGGTGCCTTTACGACAGGTGATATTTTTAACTTATTCGTATTCTTTGAAGTCCTCTTAATGTCATCGTACTTATTAATTGTACTCGGTGGCGAAAAGCAACAGCTTATGGGCTCTATCAAGTATATTTTAATTAATGTTATTTCATCGGCATTATTTGTCATTACAGTTGCTTTCCTCTACTCCGTTGTCGGTACGTTAAATATGGCGGACATCGCTGTAAAAATCGGAGAAATTGACCAACCGGGAATTGTGACAGTAATTGCTGTATTGTTTTTAATGGTATTTGGGCTGAAAGCGGCGATTTTTCCGCTTTACTTCTGGCTCCCAACATCCTATGCTGCCGCGCCTATTCCAGTATTAACTCTATTTGGCGCATTGCTAACAAAGGTTGGAATTTACGCGATCACTCGCACCTATACATTGTTTTTCGTATATGACGTATCGTATACACATGATTTACTAATGGCATTAGCCATTGCCACTATAATTGCAGGCTGTATAGGTGCCCTTGCTTATTTCGATGTCAAACTCATTATTATTTACAACATTGTCATTGCTGTAGGGGTTATTTTATTCGGTGTATCTCAAATGAATGAAATTGCACTTAAAGGTGCGATGTTCTATTTAATTCATGACATGCTTATAAAAGCGGCGCTGTTTATGCTAATTGGCATTGTAATTTATATTACTGGCACATCTGATTTACGTAAAATGGGTGGGCTTATGAAGCAGTATCCGGCACTCGGCTGGTTCTATTTAATCGCAGCTTTTGGTTTAGCTGGGATTCCCCCACTAAGTGGCTTCGTCGGCAAATTGTTAATCGTACAGGGGGGCTTTCAAGCTGGTAGCATGTGGAGTAGTATTTTCATTTTAGCTTCTTCCCTTCTTGTCTTGCTTTCTGTCATTCGCATCTTCCTTTACGCCTTCTGGGGGGAAGAAAAGGAGACACAAGGTACAGTGGATAAAAAAGTCTATACTACTCTATTTGTCCCTACTGTGTTACTAGTACTAATTACAGTAGCATACGGTGTTGGTACGGAATGGCTTACACCATTTATGGACGATGCTGCCAAACTATTAAATGACCCATCTATTTATATAGATGCTGTTATGAAGGAGGATTAGCACTATGGCATTTCAAATCATATTAAATTTTGTTCTTGCCTTTGTTTGGATGTTCCTCTCTTCTAATTACACAGCAACGGGTTTTCTTGTTGGATTCATACTTGGCATTATATTACTTGTCATCATGAGAAGATTTTTTTCATCACGACTGTATGTTTTCCGAATATGGGCAATCATAAAACTTACTGTACTCTTTCTAAAAGAATTAGTATTAGCGAATATACAAGTACTACAAGTTGTCTTAAAGCCAAAGCTGGATATGCAACCCGCATTTTTTGCTTACCCTACTGTTTTAAGAGAAGATTGGGAAATTACCTTATTATCAAGTCTTATTACATTAACTCCAGGGACAGTAGTGGTACATGTATCAGACGATGCAAAAACATTGTATGTGCATGCGATTGATATTAGTGATGTCGATGATGCCATTGCATCTATTCGAGATTCATTTGAAAAAGCGATTTTGGAGGTGAGTAAATCATGACGACGTTTATTATGGCTACGATTGTAGTGATTTGCTTATCGATGATTGCCGTGATTTATCGTATGGTGAAGGGGCCTTCTGCATCTGACCGTGTCGTAGCACTGGATTCACTAGGTGTGACACTAATCTCGTTAATCGGATTGTTTTCAGTATTGGTCGAAACAAGCTTCTTCCTGGAGATTGTATTATTATTAGCGATTCTATCGTTCATCGGCACAGTTGCTTTCTCTAAATTCATAGAGAAAGGAGATATCATTAAACGTGACAATTCTCGCTAATGGCTTAGTTATTTTTTTCATTTCTGTCGGGGTGCTATTTATTGTCGTGACCGCCATCGGGCTTCTTCGATTACCTGATTTATATACACGTGCACATGCTGCTTCCAAGAGTGCAACACTTGGCGTAATGTGTGTACTGATTGGTGTATTCTTTCACTTTTGGCTTATCGAAGATCATTTTAATCCCCGTATTTTACTAGGTATTTTATTCCTATTCATCACAGGTCCTGTGGGTGGTCATATTATGACCCGTTCCTCTTATATTGCAGGTGTTAAGCCTTGGAAAGGAACGGTACGAGATGACCTTGCATCTGAAATTGAAAAGATGAAAAAGGAGCAAGGAATTAAATAAATCTATTACAACTTTGTATTTTAAAATAAAAACGACAACACGATGCACCAAGCAACGTATTGTCGTTTTTATTTCACTATATATATCCTTTTTTTGTTAAAATAGCGGTTAGTTGCTCTACACATTCCTCAATAGAATGTTGCTCAGTATCTAAAATAACTTCTGGATGTTGTGGTTCTTCATAGGGTGCACTAATCCCTGTAAAGTTTGGAATTTCTGCATTGCGTGCTTTTTTATAAAGACCTTTCGGATCACGCTTTTCACATATCTCCACGGAGCATTTTACAAATACCTCTAAAAATTCGCCCTCTTCCACTAAATCGCGTACAATTTGACGATCAGCTCGATAGGGTGAAATAAAGGCCGTCAGAACAATTTGACCGCTCTCTATAAAGAGTTTAGAGACTTCCCCGATACGTCGAATATTTTCCTTCCGATCTGCTTCGCCAAAGCCTAAATCATTATTTAAACCATGACGCACATTATCACCATCTAATACGAAAGCTTGATTGCCTCTTTCAAACAATGTGCGTGCAAAAGCATTCGCTACAGACGATTTCCCTGAAGCAGATAGGCCTGTAAACCATAAAATAAAGCTATGGTGTTTGTTTTGTGTACGACGCTCTTGCTTTGTAATAGAAGACTCATGCCAAACGATATTTGTAGTCAATTTAGTACCTCCTTACGCATACCTCTAATCAGCACCTCAACAACCTCAGCTCGACTAAAAGTACTTGGCGGAACCTCGCCATTACGTAGCATTTCTCGCACCTTCGTACCCGATAAAATCACATGAGAGGTGCTATCGTGAGGACAAGTTTTCGTTGTTGCCATTCCCTCACACTTACTGCAATAAAAGCTGTGTTCGAACTTTAGTGGGACAATTCCTAGTTCAGTTTCTGTAAATTGTTCAAAGATTTTTTGTGCATCATACGTGCCGTAGTAATCACCCACACCTGCATGGTCACGTCCGACAATAAAATGCGTACAGCCGTAATTTTTACGTACAAGTGCATGAAAGATAGCTTCCTTTGGTCCTGCATAGCGCATAGCTGCTGGGAATACGCCTAATTGGACACGGTGCTTTGGGTAATAATTCTTTAGTAGGACTTCATAGCTTTCCATGCGAATGGCAGCAGAAACATCATCGGATTTTGTTTCACCTACTAATGGATTTAAAAATAGCCCATCGATTGTTTCTAACGCAGCCTTTTGAATATACTCATGCGCACGATGGACTGGATTACGTGTTTGGAAGCCTACAATTGTTTGCCATCCCCTCTTCGCAAATAACTGACGTGTTTCAATTGGGTCAAATGAATAGGCTGGGAATATTTTCTCAAGTCGCTTTATTAATGTAATTTTACCGCCTAGATAAATGCTTGGACGATCATGTAATTTTTTCACACCAGGATGGGCTAAATCCTTTGTACCATACACAAGTAACGCCTCTTTATGCTTATCTGGCTCATAAATATCAGCTACCACAATGACACCGTAAGCCTCGCCAGCATGTACTAGCTTTACCTCATCCCCCACTTGTAGGCTTGCAGCAGTTTCTTTCGTAACAGGTAGCGTAATGGGAATACTCCAAACAATACCAGAAGCTAGGCGTGTATTTTCTACAACAGATTCATAATCTTCCTTTGTTAAAAAACCATCAACTGGACTGTAACCACCAATTGCAATTAGCTCTAAATCACTCAGTGCCATCACATCAATTTCAATTTCTTTCTTAATGTGTGTAATTGACTTTTCTGGATTATAGGCTTGCACTAAAGTACCGCCATGTGGTTGTAAACTCATGTAAATTTCCCCCTATTTCAATTAAAATACTTTGTTTTATATTAAATACCTTCACCTGCATCATATATTGCACGTTCTTCTTCACGCACTGTACGCATTAAACTAATCGCACCCAGCGTTCCGACAATTATGCTTCCCATTAAGACGATGGCATATAAATCCTTCTCCATAAAAAGTTGGACAAGGCTATAAGAAATCGCCAATGAAAAGATAGGTGACACAATCCAAATACGAATAATTTTTTTCACAATATGCTTATGAAAAATTTGTTTACCATTTTTAGCCATACCCATTCCAATAATAGAGGAGGATGTTACTTGCGTTAACGGTACTGGAAGACCGAACACAGAACTTATGCCAACTAGCACTGCACCTGTAGTTGAAATAAGAATTCCTTCTGCTTTTTCAAAACGCACAATTTTTTTCCCGTTTGTTTCTAGTACCCGTTTGCCTAGAAGCATCGCACCAAGCGCTACAAAGGCACCGCCTAGCCAAATTCCATTTGTCACAGTCATTATACCTGCACCAACAAGTGGACCAACTGCATTGGCGACATTATTCATCCCAGCTGAAAAGGCTTCAAAAAACCCAGCAAACACTAACAGAACTGTTAGTATAGGGCGGTCTTTAAAATATCCTCTAGTTTTCATTTTATACAGCAATTTCCCAAAAAAGAGTGCAACGATAAATGCTATGATTGGCACAAGCACCCAAAAAGACATGATGATTAGCAATGATTGAACGTAAAGCACTTTGTAGGCAATCCCCACACCTACAACTGCTCCAACTGTTACTTCACTTGTCGATAACGGAATACCTAAAAGATTGGCAAGAAATAAAGAACTCGTCGCAGATATTAAAATAATAATGACGATTTTTACAGTAATATACTCTTGTGGCATAATACCTGAGCTGATCGTCTTCACAACTTCGCCACCACCAAGCACCGCTCCAGCAAAAACACCAACTGCACAAATCAACAGTGCTTGCCAAGCCTTCTTTATCGCACCTGCTCCGTAAGCAACTCCCATCGATGCAGCAGCACCACTTGCACCAATATTCATCGCAAAAAATAGACTAATAGCAATGGCAATGTATTCTAGCATGGCAACACTCCCTTATTCGTGTAACCCGCACTCAGTTTTTCCAGATCCTTGCCATCTGCCTGAACGTAAATCATCCATAGTAAATGCTGGTTGTGTACAGTGTTCACAGCCTATGCTTGGATAACCTTTGTCATGTAATGGGTTGTACGGCAAATTATACTTTGATACGTAACGCCATACATCCTTCCAGGTCCAATGAATAAGCGGGCAAATTTTAATTGACTTAAATTTTCCATCCAGATTAATGAAATTCGTATTCATTCGCGTCGGGGATTGCTCACGACGTAATCCCGATATCCAAGCCTTTGCACTCGATAATGCCTCATTTAAAGGCAACATTTTGCGAATTTCACAACATTTGTTTGGATTCGTCTTCCATAGCTCATTACCAAATTGATTTGCTTGTTCTTCAAGTGTCAGTGCTGGTTTTTTTAAAATAATATTAAGCTGTGGATATTTTTCCTTTACTCGATCAATCGTTTCATATGTTTCCTTAAAATGAACATCTGTGTCTAAAAAGACAATGGTTGCGTTTGACTTTATTTTTGAAATGAGGTCAATTAAGACAATCCCTTCAATTCCAAAGCTACAGGCATAGACGATTTCTTCTCCATATTCTCCATAACTCCAGCGTAAAACCTCTAACGCACCCTTATATGTCTCATCCTGTTCAAAGACGATTGTTGGCTCTTGCCAAGTTGCATACGTTAACATGTAATCCCCCTCATAAAAATCAAATTACGCCTCGGCGTAATGGAACTTGTCGCCTGATTTCACTCCTGCTCGTGCAAATAAACATATGTACGGATTTTGAATTGGACATTAGCCTGCACGATGCGGAGCATTTCGCTAAAACCACAGGACGACTTACTTTGCTAAAGTATTGCTCATTCAGTTAGCAATTGGACGCCCCACTAACTCAACCTAAAAAAGGCGCTCTAACAACAGGCACAAAAATACTACATGCCTCCGTTAAAACGCCTCTAGTTTGACTAGCCAGCTCATATTGGTGATTGTGTACTGGTCATCTACACCTCATACAACTATCACATTTATTATATTTTAATATATACCACATTTCACCCAGTAGTCAACTAGGTATTTTGAAAAAAATAAACTTATTTGCAATACTATCCTAATTCTTCTTGCTCTTACTGCTTTGTACCATTTGGCTTATGCAGTATTTTATTCATGCTAGTTGTCTTTTGCTACATGTACCATCTTACTTCATTAACACTATACGCCTAAATAAACAAAAATGACGAATGTATAATAACATGATTACATTTAAAAACCACCCGGATTGTTATTATTATAGAATGACCCTGAACATTAGATGTGACGAGTAGCATTCTGCCCATCAGCAGTTCACTCACTTTTCTAAACTATCTTTTTTTCTCAATTCCTTGTTGACTAATAGGAAATATATGTTTAATGTATAACTATGATTTAAGACAAATAAATAATAAGCTGATCAGAGAATCTGAAGGCCATCTACCAAAAAACTTACTACTGTAAGTTTGATAGATGGTCTTTTGCGTTTTTTGACAACAAAGGAGAGATTTTTATGAAGAAAAGAAAACATATTTTTCAATCGTTTGCACTATTTGCTGCATTAACACTGGCCTTAACAGGATGCAACACTAAGTCCTCCGACGAAGATGCAAGTACCGAAGAAACAAAAAAATCTGTTGAATTATTAAATGTTTCCTATGATCCTACTCGTGAGCTTTATGAAGAATTTAACAAAGATTTTATCGCTAAATGGAGAGATGAAACAGGCCAAGATGTTTCGATAAAACAATCCCATGGCGGTTCTGGCAAGCAAGGTCGTGCAGTAATTGACGGACTTGAAGCCGATGTAGTCACACTTGCGCTTGCTTATGATATAGATGAAATTTCACAAACGCGTGAGTTATTAAACAAAGACTGGCAATCAGAATTTGACAACAATTCTACACCGTACACTTCCACAATCGTCTTTTTAGTCCGTAAAGGGAATCCAAAGGGCATTCAGGACTGGAATGATCTAACAAAAGACGATGTATCCGTTATAACACCAAATCCTAAAACATCAGGTGGCGCCCGTTGGAATTACTTAGCCGCTTGGGGATATGCAGCAAAGCTGTATAACAATGATGAAGCGAAGATAAAAGAATTTATGACAGCTCTGTATAGCAATGTGGAGGTGCTAGATTCTGGTGCACGTGGCTCTACAACTACATTTGTTGAACGTGAAATTGGGGATGTTTTAATCGCTTGGGAGAATGAAGCCTATTTATCATTGAATGAGCTAGGTAAGGATGAATTTGAAATCATCACACCTTCTTTAAGTATTTTAGCCGAGCCACCTGTTGCAATTGTCGATAAAATTGTTGATAAAAACGGGACGCGCGAAGTTGCAGAGGCATATTTAAAACATTTATATAGTGATATCGGGCAAGAGATTGCAGCTAAAAATTACTACCGTCCACGGAATGCTGACATACTTGCCAATTACCAAGAACAATTCCCTTCACTTGAACTGATTTCAATTGATGATTTCGATGGCTGGGAAAAAGCACAGGCCACACATTTTAAAGACGATGGTACATTCGATGAAATTTACGTACCACAATAAGGAGGCTTTTTATGAGTAGCTTATCATTAAAAAAGAAGCAGGTTCGTGTGATACCCGGCTTCCATCTTTCACTTGGTTACACGATGTTATACGTAAGTTTGCTTGTTCTTTTGCCGTTAGCGATGATTTTTATTAATACTATGTCCTTAAGTTGGTCAGAGTTTGTCAGTATCGTGAGTAACCCACGTGCGGTTGCCTCCTATAAGCTTAGCTTCGGTACAGCGCTCGCTGCTGGCTTACTCAATGTTCTATTCGGCACAATTATCGCTTGGGTGCTTGTACGTTACCAGTTTCCGTTCAAACGTATTATTGATGGACTAGTGGATTTACCATTTGCCTTACCGACCGCTGTTGCAGGGATCGCTTTAACTGCTCTATATGCACCAAATGGTTGGATTGGACAGTTTTTTAATTTTAAAATTGCCTTTACACCACTGGGAATTATTATCGCCCTGACATTTATCGGTTTACCATTCGTCGTACGTACCGTGCAACCGGTCTTGCAAAATATTAGTGCAGAAGTTGAAGAAGCATCTGCAAGTCTTGGCGCAACACGTCTTCAAACATTTACAAAAGTCATTTTCCCAGAACTTATACCGGCAATTTTAACAGGCTTTTCTTTAGCATTTGCACGTGCATTAGGGGAATATGGATCGGTTGTTTTTATCGCTGGCAATATGCCCATGAAAACTGAAATTACACCTTTAATCATTATGACGAAGCTTGAACAATATGATTATGCAGGCGCTACTGCTATTGCCGTCGTGATGCTGGTCACTTCCTTCGTTCTATTATTCACCATTAATCTTATACAATGGCTGGCAAATCGTCGCTTTGTACATTAGGAGGATTTTTAATGGAACATAGTACTTCAATTGAGCAGGCTGCTCCTCAAAAAAATAAGGAAGCTTCAAAGCCTGCAGCTTTACAAGAACCACGTTTTATCCGCTACAGTTTGACATTCATTGCACTAGCCTTTTTAGCTTTCTTTATCGTGTTACCTCTCGTATCAATTTTTATTACAGCCTTTCAAAAAGGGGCAGCTGTGTATTTCGCGGCCATTACGAATCCAGATGCTTTATCTGCCATCAAGTTGACCCTGATCGTTGTCGCTATAGCGGTTCCCTTAAATGCGATCTTTGGTGTCATGGCTGCTTGGGCACTGACAAAATTCAATTTCAAAGGAAAAAATCTTTTGCTGACACTTGTTGATCTACCATTTGCAGTGTCACCGGTTATTGCAGGCCTGATCTTTATTTTATTATTTGGTGCACAAGGCTTATTCGGTGACTGGCTATTTGCCCATGACATAAAAATTGTTTTCGCATTGCCTGGTATTGTGCTGGCTACAATTTTTGTGACTTTACCCTTTGTTGCCCGAGAGCTCATTCCACTTATGCAGGCACAGGGAACATCAGAAGAGGAGGCCTCTATTTCACTCGGCGCAAATGGCTTTAAAACATTTTGGTATGTGACACTGCCTAATATTAAATGGGGCTTATTCTATGGTCTGATTTTATGTAACGCACGTGCTATTGGTGAATTCGGCGCTGTTTCCGTTGTCTCTGGCCATATCCGTGGTATGACGAATACGATGCCACTCCATATCGAAATTTTATACAATGAATATCAATTCTCAGCAGCCTTTGCTGTTGCTTCACTCATGAGTGTGATTGCTATTTTCACACTTATTATCAAAGATATCGTTGCTTGGAAATCAAAATCAATTTAACGGAGGTTACCTGCATGAGCATCCAAATTCAAAACATTTCAAAAAGATTCGGTTCTTTTCAGGCTTTAAAAGATGTATCCATCGATATTCAATCAGGAGAGCTAATCGCATTACTCGGTCCTTCTGGCTCTGGCAAAACTTCACTACTTCGTGTAATTGCAGGTCTTGAAGCATCTGATGTCGGTGAAATTTTATTTGACGGCCACACCATTACAAATCGTCATCCAAAGGAGCGTAATGTTGGATTCGTTTTCCAACATTATGCACTATTTCGCCACATGACAGTATTTGATAATGTCGCTTATGGACTTAAAGTACGGCCACGGAAAACAAGACCTTCGAAAGAAAAGATTAAGGATAAAGTAATGGAGCTACTGCAACTCGTGAAGCTCGAAAATTTTGCAGACCGTTACCCAACACAGCTTTCAGGCGGTCAGCGTCAACGTGTAGCTCTTGCCAGAGCACTTGCAGTCGAGCCTAAGGTGTTGCTATTAGATGAACCATTCGGTGCACTCGATGCCAAAGTACGTAAGGAATTACGGCGATGGTTACGAAAGCTTCATGATGAGTTCCACATTACAAGTATTTTTGTGACACATGACCAAGAAGAAGCCCTTGATGTAGCCGATCGCATTGTCGTGATGAATAACGGACAAATCGAGCAAATTGGTAGTCCAAATGAAGTATACACACATCCAAAAAGTCCATTCGTCTATGATTTTTTAGGGAATGTCAATCTTTTCAAAGGACGTTTACATAACGGTAAGCTGACACATGGCGAATTGTCCATTGATGTGCCTGACACACATGCTCATACACAAGATGATGCAGTTGGCTACGTACGTCCACACGATATTCATATTGAGAAAACAGCTGTATCGGGTACTGTTCCGGTAAGAGTAAGCCATATTCATTTAGTCGGTCCAATTGTGCAGATTGAGCTACGCCGTGAGGATATGGATGAATACTTAGAGGCAGAGCTTTCAAAGGAACAATTCCATACCCTTCAGCTCAAGGTGGGTGACTACGTTTTTGTAAAACCGAAGCAATTAAAAGTATTTTTCCCTGAAGATTTCTCTATATAAAAAGTGATCTGACCCAAGAAAGTTAGACATATTTAGTTAAGCAACTTCTAAGACCTAAGTTCGGTATTCCACCGGGCTTAGGTCTTTTAATTTTTCCTTCATTCGTTTGTGATTGTAATAGTGAATATAGTCTTTGAGTTCCTGTTCAAAATGCGACATGGATTTAAATTCTTATAGGTACAGGAAATTTCGAATCATGCCGGGAGATAAAATATTAAATAGTGCAGCTGTATTAATCGAAGATGTACCTGTTTCGTTCATATAATTAAGTACATTCAATTTATATTCAGCGGAATATTTTGTATAGGGCTTTAAGACAGTCTCTATACCATTTTTCTGATAACGGGGAACCCAGTCACTGACAATGCGACCTGTCACTCCGATATCTTTCGCAATTTCAATCATGGATTCATCTCCATTTAAGTATCGTTGAACCGCTTGAATACGTTGTACAATACTTACTTTTGCCATAAAAAAACCCCGTAAAAGTTAGATTGATGTCTAACTTTTACGGGGCAGTTCATTTGAGAAGATGCTTTTTGATGCTGATAGTCCATCAATATTCAATTTAGAATTTTCTTAGTTTGCATTTTTATCATTATTGCCGAAACTAATCCGATACTAAGTGTTGTAGCAAGAAGAATGAATGCTAATGTAAAGCTACCAGTTTTCATAAAGTAAACAGATATAATGGGCGCAACACTTGTTCCAGCAAATAAAATAACCGTATACATAGAGACTGCAATGCCACCCATTTTCCAGCCTAATTGACCAACAAGTGTCACTAATGAAGGGACAGCAAGAGCAATGCCACTAACAAATATGATACTAATTATGGTTAAACCAATTATGTTTGAAATAATGCTCATCATGATTAGTGCGATAATCGAAAGAGTCAAGGCAATTTTAAGTACAAACAACACATTGAATCGTTTTGCTAATTTTCCTGCAAAAGGTGACATTATCATTCCTAAAATACCAAAAGATCGAATGTAAATTAGTTTCTGACTACTCATTCCAAAAGAAGCACTCGTAAGATACTCACCCAGAATAATATACATACTGACAAAAGACATTAATAGAACGAATGCAATCATATAACTGAATATTAAATTTCCATTGGTAAAAATAGTACCGATCTTTTTCATAGGCTCCCATATATTTTGGATTTGGTTATGAGCCACTCCTTTTGGTAATAACCACGATACTAGGAAGGCTGTAAAAATATACACTATAGAAAGAACATAAAATATTACATGCCAATGAGTATGTTCACTAACATATCCGCTAAATACCTGACCTACAATTCCAGCTACAAGAAATCCTGTGCTTATAAAACCAACTGCTCCTACTTTTTTATCATTTGGAAATACCTCAAGAGTATATGCAAGTGCTACTGGTGAAAATGTAGCCGCCGCAAGTCCCTGTAACCCTCTTAGTAGTAGAATTAAAGAAAAATCATTAACCATTCCTAGTAGCAACGTTATAATACTTAATGAAAAAAGTCCCATAACAATCACATTTTTCCGTCCATATTTTTCTGATATAGCTCCATAGAAAAAACACCCTGTAGCAAATCCAAGTGAAAAAATACTTGAAGTGATGCCTGCTTTGGACAATGAAATATGAAAATAATCACTGAAAAGACTAATAAGAGGTATTGTTAAATATAAACTAGACATAACTACCATCCCTGACCAAGATAAAATAATTGTCATCAGAGAATAATTTGTTTGGTTTCCTGTAATTGCTTTGTTCATAAAATAAATCACCCTTTTTAATTTGATTAACTTATAGTTAGACAATCTAATTAAATGATTAAAAAAATTAAACTGCATCAACGAAGCTACAGTTTAACGTTCCACCTCAAGTCTTCTTTGTATAGATTTAAATAATTTATTAACCAGCTTCTCAAAGACTTTTCGTTCATTGGGTTCCAAATCAATCATGTTAGAAGCACAAGACGACCAATAAGTTGGCAAAATCTCAGCAACAAAAGTACGACCTTCATCTGTTAAACTCACATAAATTTTCCTACGATCTTCTTTACTATGATTCCGTACGACAAGATTTCTCTTTTCTAACCAATCTATCATTGAAGTTGCCGATGCCCTTGTAATCCCTAATCGTTCAGCTATAGCCGAAGGAGTCGCCCGTCTTTCACCATGTAGTGTAAGTAATATTAGTAAGTCTAATTTACTTTCTGTAATTCCGAAAGGAGCCAGCTCAATATCCATTACATCTAAAACGTAGTCACTTAACCACAACAACATTAATCCTAACTTTGCATCTTCTTGATCCGTATTACCCAAAGAAGACGTTTGAATCAGCTCAATATACGGCTCTACGCCTAATACTGGCAAATCATCTTCATTAGTGAACATTTTTTTAAATTTTGTCATTTAATCACCTTTTAATTAGATTATCTAACTATTTATTATTCTAACTATAAATCTAAATTGATGCAAGAAGTTTTATTACCATAAATTTCTTTAATCTAAAGCAACACAAAAAGCATCAACTCATTTTGCTACATGCTTTTTTAAAGAATTTAAACTTAACTTCATCTTCAACCAAATATAAAGGCTGTCCCTAAAGTCACTCAAACAATAGCAATTGTTACCTATATGGTAAAAATCCGCTTCGTTTTTCCGCAGGCGCCTACACGTATTTTTACCTTTAAATCAAAAATAGTATGCTAGGAGTACTCCTAGCATACTATTTTTACTTTTTTACAGCCTCGTATTTTTTCCTTAACTATTATGGAATTGTCGCCCGTCAAATACAGCTTCTACATACCCTAGTCGGATAACGAAATCACCGAAATGCTCGCCTTCCAAACGCTCCTTCGCATAATGTAAAAGTATTGGACGAAGCTCTGCTAAAATTTCTTCTTCACCGATATTTTCGCGGTAAATTTTATTTAAGCGATTGCCTGTAAAGCTTGCACCTAGATACAGGTTATACTTTCCAGGCCCTTTTCCGATAAAGCCTATTTCTCCCATGGCTGCACGAGAGCAGCCATTTGGACAGCCTGACATACGAATAACAATTTCTGTGTCATGTAGACCTGCTTCATCGATAATAGTATCGATTTTCGTAATGAGTGAAGGCAAATAACGCTCTGCCTCAGCCATTGCTAGACCACAAGTTGGTAAAGAAACACAAGCAATTGAATTACGACGTAGCGCGGAGTAGTATGCACCATCTGTTAGCTTATACGCCTCAATAAGGGCTGCAATTTCTTTCTTCTTCTGTGGCGCTACATTGCCAATCATTAAATTCTGATTTGGCGTTAAACGGAAATCACCTGTATGCACTTTAGCAATTTCGCGTAAGCCCGTTAATAGTTGATAATCTGCCAAATCTTTAATGCGACCATTTTGAATGAATAATGTGTAATGCCATTTGCCATCTGCCCCTTTAATCCAACCAAATTCATCACCCGTACGTTCAAAGGTAAATGGGCGTGCCTGTTGCATTTCCCAACCAAGACGACGATGCAATTCTGTGGTAAACCATTCAAGTCCTCGAGCATCAATTGTGTATTTAAAACGCGCATTTTTACGCACTGAACGATTACCATAGTCACGTTGAATCGTAATAATTTTCTCGGCTGTTTCGAGTAGCTTATCAGGTGTTATAAATCCAATGAGGCGGGCAAGTTGAGGATATGTTTCATGATCCCCGTGTGACATTCCCATGCCTCCACCAACTGCTACGTTAAAGCCTACTAATTTCTCTTCTTCAACAATTGCGATTAAACCAATATCCTGCGAGTAAACATCAACATCGTTACTTGGTGGAATAGCAATACCGATTTTAAATTTACGAGGTAAGTATTGTGCTCCATAAATAGGCTCAATCTCTTCGTCCTGGCTATCAATTATCTTTTCACCATCTAACCAAAGCTCATGGTACGCACGTGTTCTGGGCAGTAAATGCTCACTAAGTTTTGCGGACCAGTTGTAAATTTCCTCATGTAATGCTGATTGATTGGGATTGACATTACACATGACATTTCGATTGACATCCCCACAAGCAGCGAGAGAATCCAATAGTACATCATTGATTTCCTGCATATATTTTTTGACATTCCATTTTAAAATACCGTGTACTTGGAACGCTTGGCGCGTTGTTAATTTTAACGATTCATTGCCATATTTCCTTGCCATTTCGTCCATTACAAGCCACTGTGCAGGTGTTGCTGCTCCACCAGGTGTACGGACACGCACCATAAATTGATAAGCAGGCTCAAGTTTTTGACGTTGACGTTCATTTCGAAGATCGCGGTCATCTTGTAAGTAACTACCATGGAATTTCATCAGGCGATTATCATCCTCAGGAATCCCTGAACTTAATGGATTATTCATTGTTCGTTCAAGTGATCCACGTAGATAATTACTTTCTGTTTTAATACGTTCAACATCACTAGGTGTACCCGATTGCGGTGGCAATACAATTTTTTTTGTCATTCTTATCGCTCCTTGTTTAATAAACGTCACGTTGGTAGCGTTTTTGTTGTTTTAAGTCCTTTACAAAGGCTTTTGCTTCTTCCGCCGTTTTTTGCCCTTGCTGTTCAATAATGCGATGTAATGTTTGATCAACATCCGACGCCATTGATTTTTCATCGCCGCACACATAGATTACAGCGCCTTGCTCAAGCCACTCATAGAAGGTCTCTGCATTTTCCTCGATTTTATGTTGAACATATACTTTTTTATCTGTATCGCGTGAAAAGGCAACATTCATTTTTGTCAATGTCCCTGAAGCCAACCAGTGTTGCCAATCAGTTTGGTACAGAAAATCCGTTACAAAATGTTGGTCGCCAAAGAATAGCCATGATTTTCCCACTATACCTAATTCCTCGCGCTCCTCTAAAAAGGCACGGTAAGGGGCAACTCCAGTTCCTGCACCAATCATAATAATGGGTGTATCCTCTTGTTCTGGTAATCTAAAATTCGAATTTTTTTGAACATAAATTGGCAAAGTGTCCCCAACTTGAATGCGCTCAGCAATACGGCCAGAACATACCCCAAGTCGTGCTCGCCCCTTATTTTCATAGCTCACCTTACCGATTGTTAAATGCACCTCATCACTATTTGCCTTTTGACTACTCGCAATTGAATAGAGACGAGCAGGAATTTTGCGTAGAAGAGCAACAAATTGCTGTGCATCCCATGAAAAGGGTGCATAATCTCCGGCAATATCTAGTAAATCACGGCCTTTTACATAATCCTTCCATGCTGTGTCATCTTCAAGTAAAGCGATAAAATCCTCATGTGCTGTGTAAGCACCAATTTTTCGCAATAATGGTTTCGATAAAACTGTGATTTCCAGCTTATTCTGTAATGCCTTTTTTAAGGTTAATGACTCTTCAAATACAGTTACCTTTGACTCTGCATCAAATTGAAGAGCTGTTATTAAAGCATCTACTAAGGATTCATCATTTTCTGGCTGAATTCCTATACTGTCACCTGGTTTAAAGTGAAAGTCTGCGCCCTCAATGGCAATCTCCACATGATATGTTTCTTTGTTTGAACCACGCCCATTAAGATTTAGATTTTCTAGTACTTCTGCATAAAAAGGATTTTTACGACAATAAGAAGATTTAGATTCCTTGATATCTTCTTCACCTTTCTCAGAACTAATTGCTATTTCTGTGCTTCGCAGTAATTCCTGCTGTATAGCTATGAACCACTGCGCTGCAGGCTCATCATAATCTAAGTCGCAATCTGTACGTGGAACGATACGCGTTGCCCCTAACTTCTCAAACTGCTCATCAAAATCCTTACCAGTCTTACAGAAAAATTCATAGGAGCTATCCCCTAATGCCAGCACTGAATAATGAAGATGCTCTAATTTCGGGGCTCGCTTACTATATAGAAAATCATAAAACTGCATCGCTTGATCTGGTGGCTCTCCCTCTCCATGTGTACTGACAACGAGCAATAGATTCGTTATTTTCTTTAAATTATTGGGTTTAAAACTTGCTAAGGAAGCGATTGTTACTTCAACGTCTTTTTCTTTTAATAGCGCTGCGTATTTTTCAGCTAAACCCTGACTATTTCCTGTTTGTGAACCATATAAAATTGTTACTGCTTTAGTAATTGGGGCTACTGTTTGTGGTGATTCCTCAACAATTACCTTTTCGGCTGTTTGTGTTGCACTTAAATAACCATTCAGCCAGATTTTCTGTTCTACTGTTAATTTAGGAAGAAGCTCATTTAATAGCTTTACCTGCTCCTCACTAAACGGACTATTTATTACTTGCAGTTTCAATTTTGCCACCTCACGTATTAATTTTTAAAAATTATCTAAGACTTATTTTTTCTTTCTTTTCAATTAGTACTACGTAGGAATTTTGTACAATTAATGTAATCGATCCGTTGTTCACTGTATTTAAGATTTGTCGGACATTATCTAATGCTAGATTTACATTTTCCGTTCTTTTATCTACCATTATTAAACACCTTCCCCTTAAATTTCAAAGTTGTAATAATTGATGAATACGTTCGACTAAAACTTTCCTAACATTGTCGTCATAGCCTAAGCTTTCACATAAAATAACGTTCTTTTCCTCATAATCCATCAAACGCTTCGCAATGCTCTGACGTAATATACCGGTAAATAATAAATAAGGCACAATAAATACACGGTTGTTGTTATTTTGATTTTGCTGCAACCACTCTTCAAAGGTCGGACTCGTTCCATATAAAAAACACGTATCTACAGTTACATATGCATATTTGTCTCGCAACCTTGTCGCAATTTTTGCTAAATCGAGCTTCACTGTTGGATCACTACTACCACGTCCTATAAGCAAAACACTTGCTTGATCCGTAGGACATCGAGTATCTAAAATACGTGCATGTAGCGTGTCTATTAATAGTTCGTGTACACCGAGTGGCTCACCGTATGTAAACCGAACAGTAGGATATTGTATTTTCGCTTTGTCTATTTCTATGGGAATATCGTGTTTCGCATGCTGGGCGGCTAATAATAAAATTGGCATGATGGCTATGGCTGTTGCTCCACGTTTTATACAGCTCTCTATACCTTCAGCAACGGTTGGTGCAGCTAGCTCTAAAAAACAAATTTCTTGAATCGGTATCTCAATTTCCTGCTGCACATGCTGAAGAAATGCAACAGCTTGCTCCACACCAGCCTTTACCCGACTACCATGTGCAATATATAAAGTTGCCTGCATGAAAACACTTCCTTACACTGAAATTCCCTCTACTAGGGGCTCTGGCATAACATTTTCCAACCAATGAATTTTTTCATGGAGTGTCACCACTTCCCCGACAACAATCATGCTAGGATTTTGAATATTTTCCTTCTGGACCACTTCTACAATATTCGCCAAAGTGCCTATTACCGTTTTTTGTTGTGCAAAGGTTCCCCACTGAACAATGGCTACAGGCGTTTTTTCATCGCGACCGTATTTGAGCAATTGTTGGCAGATGTAAGGAAGATTACCAACCCCCATATAAATGGCAATCGTATCAATCCCCTTTGCTAGACATTCCCATTGAATGCTATCATCTTTTCCTTCTCGCATATGTCCAGTGACCATCGCGAAACTTGAACTTAAGTCACGATGAGTAACAGGAATACCTGCATAAGCTGGCGCTGCAATACCAGAAGTGATACCAGGCACAATGTCAAACGGAATATTATGCTGTGCAAGCACCTCCGCCTCCTCAGCCCCTCTTCCGAAAACGAATGGGTCACCGCCCTTTAGTCGGGTCACAATAAGGCCTTGCTGCGCATAGTTTACGAGTGAACGATTAATTTGCTCTTGAATCATGGCATGTTGATTCGGCAACTTGCCACAAAAAATCAGTTTGGCATCCTTTTTTGCATATGTTAGTAACTCCTTATTAATGAGTCGGTCATACAAAATGACATCTGCTGTTTCAATGCAACGTAGTCCCTTTACTGTAATGAGGTCAACATCTCCGGGACCTGCCCCAACAATATGAACTTTCACCATTTAATCCCCTCCTTTTTCTACTCTCTTCGTAGAGATAGAAAAGAGGCTCATATCATCCAAGGGCATAGCAATGCCTGTGAATAATAGGAGCCTCTAGTTTGCTAGTCAGCTTCATTTTTAATTCTTAGTAATATAATAAGAATAATAAATAATATAGTATATTCTGTCAACACCTAATTTGGAACTTCCTAAATGTTCTTTCATGTAAAAACAACCAGTCACCGATTTATCATCGATAACTGGTTGAATAATTTTTCTACGTCTGTCACATTTAAGTTAATATGGTCTTCCATAACGCGGGAATGGTGGACCAGGTCGAAAATATGGCGGACGTGGTGGATATGGACGATAGTTTGGATAATACGGATAGTAAGGATACTGATTAAATTGTGATCCAACTAAACTTCCTAAAAACCCGCCAAAAAACGGCGCACCAAATGGCCATAAGAAGCCTCCAAAGCCCCCTGGGTATCCTCCGAAATTTCGCATATGTTACCTCCCTTTTTACTCTATCTTATGAAAGAGAGAACATAACCCACGTGTATATCGCCTACCTTATTTTTCTTCTCCTAGACGCTGCACAAAATTAGCCAATGTACGTACCATTACACCTGTACCGCCTTTTGGTCCTAAATCGTGTGTAGCAATCGCATCAGATGTTCCTGCAATGTCTAAATGAATCCAAGGTGTATCGCCAACAAACTCGCCAACGAAACCTCCGCCGAAAATCATGTGCCCATCGCGACCTGGAGAGTTATTTAAATCAGCAACATCCGATTTACGAATACGTTTTTTATCACTTTCTGTTAACGGCAAACGCCATACAAATTCATCTGTTTCCTGGGCAGCTTCCATAAAAGCAGTAAAAAATTCATCATTATTCGCGAGTGCACCTGTCTTATCCATACCAAGTGCTGTAATCACACCACCAGTTAATGTTGCGACATCTATCAATGCAGTAGCACCTTGCTGTTTGGCATAAGTAGTAGCATCAGCAAGTACTATACGTCCTTCAGCATCTGTATTTAAAATCTCTACCGTTTTACCACTATACATCGTAATAACGTCATCTGGTTTAAAGGCAAGGCCTGCTACCATATTGTCAGTAGAACCAATAACCGCAACTACATTTTTATGAGGGCGCAATTCGCCAATAATTTTCATAGCACCTAGAACTGCCGCTGCACCGCCCATATCGCCCTTCATACCGACCAGTGAATCTTTTGGTTTCAAAGAATAACCGCCTGTATCATATGTAACCCCTTTACCAACAAGACCTATTGGATCAGCAAAATCTTCTGTTGCTTTATATTTTAATGTTATTAAACGAGGCTCTTCAACTGAACCTTGATTAACACTTAAAATACCACCCATGCCAAGCTCCTCTAATTGAGCTTTATCTAAAATTTCTACCTCAAAATCATATTCAGCGGCGAGTGCCTCTGCATAATACGCTAAGTCTGACGCTGTTAATAAATTTGGCGGTAGATTAATTAAACTACGCGCTTCATTTACTGCATTTGCATAAATAATACCTACTTCATAGCCAGCAACAACCTCATCTATATCGTCTGCAGCTGTCACAAGATGTACGGCATCCATACGATAATCTACTTCATTAGAAGTTGTTTTATAATGAGGAATTGAATAGTAACCAAGTCCTGTACCTTCACCCGCTAAAAACGCGACATCTGTCACAGTAATAGCATCTGTCGTGAATGCTTCAAGCCAGATAGAATAGTCCTTCACTTTTAAAGCTCGTAGCTCTTTACCCACTAAACCAAATGCAGCACGTAAATCACCTTCTGTTAAGTTTTTGCGCTCATCTAATCCAACAAATAAAATTCGTTTAAGCTTTGCGTGCTCCTTTATGAAGGGTAATTTCGTAATTTTTTTCAGGTCAGTTGATACGTCGCCTGTACTTAACCACGCATTCAATGAATCTCCATAAAATGTTGAAAAGCTTGCCCAATCCTGCATTTGTTCGCGATGTTTTGTGACTCCTACAACCAGCACTTCTGTAGAAATCGTGTCAAATGTTTTTGCTTCTTTTACAATATGCACGTCAATTCCTCCATTTCAATATTTCCATTATACATAACTTTCAAAAAAGAGCGTAATATTTGGCTATTTCTTCTTTTAGAAAATAATGAATGTTATAATAAAAGTAATTTTAAGCGAAGGTTGTGATGTGTGTGAGTATACTTCAAAATACCCCTTTACTGGTCGCCCTCTTTTGTGTTCTCTTTGCACAATTTGTAAAAATTCCTATTCATTTTTTAATGACTAAACAAATTAAATGGAGCCTTTTTACCTCGACTGGGGGAATGCCTAGTTCACACTCCGCATCTGTCACAGGTCTAACAACCTCTATTGCCTACGAAGCTGGACTAAGCTCTCCTATTTTTGCAGTAGCAGCCATGTTTTCATTCATCGTCATGTATGATGCAAGTGGTGTTCGCTATCAAGCCGGACAACATGCAGTTGTCTTAAATCAACTCCGCAAAGATTTTGAAACACTGATACGAGATATAAAAGAATGGCCTCAAATGGATGGGCAAGAAAAAATGGAAGAGTTAAAAACCTTACTTGGTCACAAGCGCAGTGAGGTATTTTTCGGGGCACTGACTGGCATTTTTATCGCCATCATCATCTATCAATTCATACAATAAAGAAAAGGAGTTCACTCAATTTTGAGTCAACTCCTTACTTCTTATACCTACGTCTCGACGTAAGTATATCTAGGTTGTTTCGCATAATGCTTTAACTGTATATAGTTAAAACATTCTATAGCCATTTTTACGTAAAAAAATCATCACAATCCCTGCGACAATTGCACCCGCAAACCCACCAGTTAAAATTGAAATATCTACAACTTGTAGTGCTTGCAATTTATCTAAAAGTGCTGGAAATGCAGTACCTGGTTTAAAAATATAATCTAAAAAGCTTACATCATCTACAATGAAGACAACAACAATTGGATACACAACCGCCATTAACCATGTCATACGCAGTAGCATATTCAATAAGAATCCGATACCAAAAAACATGACGAAAAATAACACAATTGAAATGATTAACTGTACTAATGAAACTGGACCATCCATCTATGTATAACCTCCGTTTTCCTCTCATTAGTTTACCTGATAAAAAGAATGCTTTCAATGAACAAGTCCTTGATTTCGCTTGTTTGTCATATTTAATGTGCACTGAAAGATGTTCAATTTAGTTCTGCTTATTAGTTGTTCACATAAAACAAGTTTATCCAGTACTCTAAAATGTAGACCTATATGATCCATCTCACCAAACATACTAACATTAGTAGTACAAACCTAGGCCATGGTTTGTGCTACTATTTTTTTATAGTAGAAGTGAAGGAAAGCCGACCAGCCTCTGGGAT